>DNYQ01000003.1 GCA_003506745.1 Syntrophaceae bacterium | reverse complement strand
AATCTGTTCTCCCGCGACATCGTCTTTTGCGGGGATGTTCAGATAGCTGCAGCTTCCCAGACAGGCCAGCGGCAAAATAACGAAGAACAATAACAGCAATAAAGGGAAACGCTTGGTTGGTCTGATCGTCATGGGTTAATCTTTTTCCCCAGATACTCTGCAATTTTAAAATGCTTCTTTGCCCCGGCCAGATCGGCGGCTGTTTTTCCTTCCGCGTTTTTCAGGTTCAGGGCGGCTCCGTTTTCCACCAGCATGACAATGATTTGCTCCGATCCCGACTGTGCGGACAACATCAGGGGGGTAAATCCCTGCTTGTCCCGGCAGTTGAGGTTGGCCTTCTTTTTAATGAGGAGGGCGACAATATCCGGCAGATTTTCATGAACGGCCAGATGCAGAGCGGTTTGACCTTTGTTGTTTTGAATGGCGATATTAGCGTTATGCTGGATGATCAGGGTGGCAAAATCATAAAGCCGGTAGTCCAGTGCCAGATGCAGAGCCGTTTCACCGAAACCATTTTGCAGATCGATGCCTTTTTTCGTGGCCAGCAGAAGAGGAATGCTGTCCCAACTGTTGTTGTAGATTCCCCACATCAGCGCCGTATAACCGTGCTTGTCCTGTTGAACCGGATCGGCGCCGTATTCGAGCAGCAATTCAACCATTCCCGGATGGCGTCCATTTACCGCGACCATCAGAGGGGTGAGGCCATCCTTGTCCTGATAACGGATGTTCATGTTTTTCCTCAGGAAGTATTCGGCCAGACCTTCATGTCCGTTTTGGATCGTATACATAAACCCCGTCCATGAATAAGGATCGGTGAAATTGACGTCCACACGGTTTTCTTCCACTAGGCGCATCACCTTTATCATATCGCCTTTTCTGCAGGCTTCAAAAAAGGAAGCCTGCGGGTCGGTATCGATCGCGGCTGCCGCCGGATTCTTTATTTGAGACGGCGCACAGGCGGCCAGGAAGAAAACGATGCCGATCAGCAGGATAAATTTTATGCTTGCGTTGCGCATAAAAGAAAAACTCCCCAAACCCGTTGCGTTTTTTTAATTTTATCAAAATGTATCACAGCCGATGGATGAATTCAACTGCTGAATGACCAGAGTGCTGAATGACCAGAGAATAGGGTTTGTCATCCCTGTAAGTTTTCCTGTATAAATATTTCAAATCGCAGGGACTCCTCTATTTTGAATGACGCATGCGATCCGCGGCGATTATTTTCGGGAAAAGGTATTTCTTATGACGGATATTCTGGATTACATCAGCACCTGGTCGGTTCTCAAATGGGTGGTTCTGGTTCTGATTGCAGGATTTATCGGTCAGTTCGGCAGGATGATGGCTGAAGCCATAATAGCCAAAATCCGTCTTCGCCGCGCGAAGCGGAATCCATCGGCGGATGAGAAGAAAACACCGGAAGCACCAGGCGTTTTACCTGCCGAAGTTCCCTCAATGGGTTTGCCGGCCAAATCCGCTCAAGAGCCGGGCCTGCCCATTGATGTTTCTCAAACGAATGCTTCCCCCGGGTTGTCTCCATCTTCAGCCGTGCCGGACAAGAAAGCCCTGAAGGCAATAGTCAAAGCCCGGAAAAAAGAGGCGAAAAAGAATTTATCGTAGGTTGGAACAAGCGAAGCGAAACATTTTGTTTATAAGATTGCCACGCCGCCTGAGAGGCGGCTCGCAATGACAATTTGAACATGGCGTAAAGCTTTCCCTATTCAATTGATGTTGGTGAGGCAGGCTCATCTGCGCCGCCGGCGTGCTTTTTGCTGCCGGCGTAAAGTTCGTATTCCAGCAGGCGGCATTCGATTTCCCCGTTGTAGAAGGTCAGGCGACGTTTGGTTCGCAGCCCCACTTTTTTAATCATCTCCAGATTGCCCGTAAAAATATAGCCGTTATAACTCCGGCTGATGCTTTTGAACCAATTGCCACAGCCTTCGTAAAGCACTTCCAGGCGTTGAAGGGTACGGGGATTGTTTTGCTTATGAATGATGTCGGCGGCTTTGCGGAGAATGACTTTTTGTCCCGGCGCTAGCTCTTTCCTCCGTTCGGGATGAGTTGTTTTGATTTTTAAAGGTTCCAGGCGTTCACCATAGGGAGGATTCATCAGAATAACGCCTCCGCCTCCCGGGGTCGGAGTTTTTTCAAAAGAACAAACCTTGAATTCGATGAGGCGGTCAACCCCTGCCGTTTGCGCGTTGCGGCGCGCGGCTTCCACCGCATGAGGATCAATGTCCGAGGCGATAATGGTTGACGGCAATGCCTTTAGCGACGCGTCGCGCGCGTCTTTGCGCAATGTCTGCCACGTTTCGCGGGGAAAATCTTTGATATACATGAAGCCGTAATTGCTGCGCCCCAGTCCCGCTGCCCGATGAAGCGCGATCAGGGCCGCCTCAATCGCAATGGTGCCGCTGCCGCACATCGGATTGACGAAGGGTGTCCTGCCTCGCCAGCCCGCGGACAGAATCAAAGCCGCCGCCAGCGTTTCCTGCATCGGCGCGGCCAGCGGAATCTTGCGGTAACCGCGCAGAGACAGCCGGTCCCCGGAGGTGTCGATATAAACCATCGCCTGATCATTGCGCCAGTAAACATGAATAACGGCCCTGTCTTTTTCCGGTCCGGAATCCGGCCGGACGCCCGTCTTTTCGCGGATTCGGTCCACAATGGCGTCCTTGACCTTGAGGTTGGCAAATCGNNATGGCGTTGATGCGTTCATAAAGATCGCCGGCGGAGATGACCTTGAAGATTTGCAGTTGATAAAGGACGCGCTGGGCCGTTCGCAAATGCAGATTCAAAAGCATCGTGTCCGTGAGCGTTCCTTCGGTGGAAATGGCCGTGTCGATTTCATGAAGCACCGGAAAACCCAATGCTTCGATTTCCGCCTTCAGGTAAGGCGCAACGCCTTTCGGGCAGCTCACCATGATTCTGCTTTTCTTTTGCCAGATAGACATGGTGGGGGCTTTAACACACCCTGTGGGAGTATGCAATTCAAATAAAATGAAATGGTCTTGAAATGATTATGAAAAGTTGCTACATTACCAAAACTTTCCGTTCTGGAGCGATGATCATGATTTCAACACTGAGGTTACTGGGGATTTTTCTATTATCGTGTTGCCTGGCATTGTCCGGATATGCGGCGGAAAAATCGGTGCGCGCCGGTGAAATCAAAAACAATATTGTAGCGGAAGGGGCCTGTGCCATTGTGAGCATGAGCGCCGAACAATGCCAATTGACCGCCCTGCAGCGGGCGAGGGCGGCGGCCATTGAACAGGCGGCAGGCGTTGCAGTGACCTCCGCCACGTTGGTGACCAACCTGACCGTTGCCGCCGATTTCATCAAGACTTACAGCCGGGGCTTTGTTGTTCGTGAAAAAGCAACCTGGCTGCCGCTGGGCCAGTATCAGAAAGACAGTTCGGTTGCGCCCATACCCGAATACCGTGTCCGGATCACGGCCGATGTCTATGTCCCGAAAAAGACAAGAACCTCCGTCGCCTTAAAGGCAAAACTCAACAACAGCATTTTTCGCAGCGGCGAGAAAGTGGCCTTCACGTTCCAGTCGGCCCGTCGCGCCGGATTTGCCGTCTTCAACATCATGGCGGATGACCGTGTGGCGATCATTTATCCGAATGCTCACGAGACCGGCAATATTCTTGAGCCGGGCAGAGCAATGACCTTTCCCGCGAAAGACGCGAAAATCGAGCTGGAAGTCCAGACTCTGCCGGGGCACAAGCGTGATGCCGAAGCGTATCTGATTGTCGTTTGGGAAAGCGGCGCCGATATCAAGATCATGGAACTATTCCCAGAGGTGGTGCCCATGAGCGTGCCGGATTTTTTTGCCAGGCTCATGGAAATCGCCGACCGCATCGAGGACACCATCCTGCCCTATGAGGTGGTGGCGCAGTAAATATAATGTAGTCCGGGCCTTCAGGCCCGATATACGCGAAGCTAAAGCTACGCCCTACGTTTAGAGGTGGCGCACCTGAAGGTACGCACGACGTATAAAACAATAATGTAGTGCGGGCCTTTAGGCCCGCCAACGGCCACGACGCCCGAAAATATTTAATCACAGTTAGCGAAACACCCAATGAACACGGTAAAATACAAACCCAACCCCCGTTTGAAAAACTTTGATTATATCGGCCGGTACCGATATTTTATAACCATCTGCGCGGACCGCAGGAAAAATATCTTTGAAGAAAATAACGCTCTGGTGGAAGTACTGCTTGACATACTGGCCGCAAGCGGCGGAATGCACCGGTTTACAATCTGGGCGTATTGCTTCATGCCGGATCACCTGCATTTTTTAGCCGAGGGCGGAAAAGAGGATGCGGATTTAAAAAAATTCATCAAAGACTATAAACAGAAAACCGGATACCAGTATACGAAGCGAAAATCGATGAACGGCCATAAATTGTGGCAGCCCGGATATTACGAACATGTTTTAAGAGAAACGGAAGACACGGACGCAGTTTTGCGCTATATTCTGGAAAACCCCGTGCGAAAGGGACTCGTCGCGCATTATCTGGATTACCGCTATTCCGGCTCGCTGGCGATGGATGTGAGAAATATATTATGATCATCTGAACGTAGTCCGGGTCTACAGGCCCGATATACGCGCAGCTAAAGCTACGCACTACATTTAAGAGGTGGCGCACCTGAAGCTACGCACTACATTTAAGAGGTGGCGCACCTGAAGGTACGCACTACAACAAGATGAAATGTAGTCCGGGCCTTTAGGCCCGAAAAAATGATAACGAGGTAAGATATGAAGCGATTGTTGATTTTACTGTTCGTTTTTTTCTTTTTTGCAGCATTGCCTGTTAACGCCGCGGAGGTGAAAAATATTTCCTCCAGGCAGGTTGGGAACCGTGTTCAGTTCACCTACGACCTGACCGGCGACGAAAACGAGGCGGAAGTGAACGTTGCCCTGACCGTCGGCGGGAAGTCATTCCAACCCTCCGAACTGCACCTGGAAGGCGACGTGGGTAAGGTGAAGCCCGGGCGGGGAAAAACCATCTGGTGGAACGTGTTGCAGGATTTTCCGCGCGGGCTGGATCAGGACATTGCCTGCGAGATTACGGCGGGCGGTAAAACCTTCAAAGATGCCGCCACCGGCATGGAAATGATCTTTGTCAAAGGCGGCTGCTATCAGATGGGGGACACCTTCGGGGATGGGGATAAAGACGAGAAACCCGTCCACGAGGTCTGCGTCAGTGATTTTTATATGGGCAAACACGAAGTGACGCAGGGGCAGTGGAAGCGGATCATGGGAAACAACCCATCAAGTTTCAGCAGTTGCGGCGACAACTGCCCCGTTGAAGGTGTTTCCTGGAATGATGTTCAGAATTTTATTGGTAAATTAAACAGCCGGACGGGGAAGCGTTATCGTTTNNCATCCCGTAGGCCAGAAACAGCCGAATGGGCTGGGCTTGCATGACATGAGCGGCAATGTCTGGGAGTGGTGTCAGGATTGGTATGGCAGTAATTATTATGGCGGCAGCGGCAGGGATAATCCTGTGGGGCCGTCTTCCGGTTCCTACCGCGTCATTCGCGGCGGCGGTTGGAGCGGCAGTGCCGCCAGTGCGCGCGCGGCGTTTCGCTCCGGGTACTTACCGGACGACCGCTACTACGACCTGGGTTTCCGGCTTGCCTTGCCCCCAGGTCAGTGAGCAGGCAGGTTCATCATCTCTGGCGTAAGCAGGCCGAAGCGGAGCCGGCCTGATTCGACAGAGATGATGCGCACTACATCAGAGGTTGAATGTAGTCCGGGCCTTCAGGCCCGCTGTCTCTTATTGATTTAGAAATATGACAATACAATTTAAATTTTTCCAAATTCCAATAACGCAGGCCGCAGAGTCCGAAACTGAGCTGAACACATTTCTACGTTCGGTGCGGGTGCTGACGATTCATAAGGAATTTGTCAATCAGGGTGAAAATTCCCTGTGGTGCCTGGCTGTCGAATATATGCCACAGGCGGGAGAAAAGGACTTCAAAAAGGGCGAAAACCGCAACAAGACCGATTACCGTGAAATCTTGTCCCAGGAAGATTTTGCACTTTTCGTCAAACTGCGCGATTGGCGCAAGCAGGCCGCCTCGTTGGAAGCCGTTCCCGTCTATACCATTTTTACCAACGAACAACTGGCGGCTATCGCTCAAAAACGAACCGCCACGCTTTCCGATCTCAAAACAATCAACGGGGTTGGCGAAAGCCGCGTCGGTAAATACGGCGACGTGATTCTTAAAATCGTCGGTATGGAGAAGACTGCCGAAACAGGAGCGCAGGCATGAAGAGCGCGGGCGATCTCTACCGTCAAATAGCGGATCGGGATAATATCAGGCTGGCTTTTCTCAAAGCCGCCCGCGGGAAACAGGCGCGCCGCGATGTGATTGATTTCAGGGCAGATTTTGAGGAAAATATCAAGAAGCTTCACGCCCAGTTGGAAGAAAGAAATCCGGACATCGGACATTATCGCTATTTTCAGGTTTTTGATCCCAAGAAAAGGCTGATTTGCGCGGCTTCTTTTCCCGAGCGCGTCTTGCATCACGCAATAATGAACGTCTGCGAACCCGTTCTGGAATCCTATGCCATTGATGATTCCTATGCCTGCCGGAAAGGAAAGGGCGGACAGAAGGCGATTTTGCGAGCGAAGGAATTTGCCGGGCGTTTCGATTGGTTTCTCAAACTGGATATCCGGAAATATTTTGATTCTATCGACCACGCGATTTTATTTGCGGCGCTGGTTAGGAGCTGTTCATTAATTAACCATGCTTTTGCTAATGGTATAATTCCATTCACCGTGAAAAGATTCAGGCTGATGACTGAGCGCCTTCATTTCAGCATCGGTAACCTTTATGCCTTTCGGATAATGGTTTATGTCTAAGCCCGCACGGACTTTCAAACCAGTTCGCGTTGTTGTTGCTTCTATCAAGCTAATGACAACCTCATGATTGACAAGGGGGCGTCCGCGCCAGTTCAAGCTGATTGCGCTAAACAGGCGATGTTCAATTTTGTTCCACTTGCTGGTGCCCGGCGGACACTTTCGGCGCACAAAAGGAAAGGGGTAGATAAATCTGATCACCGGCGTGCGCCTGATTGATTCTTTTTCCATGATCATCCCAAAGAGTTCGCGTGTCGATTGTCACGTTTTCCTCTTGCATCAATAACTCAATAATATCATTAGCTTTTACATGATTGCGGACATCAACCAGGATTCGTTTTCCGATGTCATCATAGCCCAGAACAACTCCCGCCGGTTCATGCGTCTGTATATTTTTAATATGGGGGCTGGATTCATTGATTTTTTCTTCAGCAAATGCGAAACCCGTTGTGTAACCGCGATGAGAGACCGTTTTCAGTTCTTCCATCCATCGCGGATCAAAAGTGTATTTTTCTTTTTGCCGGTTCAACGCGTCAAGTGCCTGCCGATAGGTTCGGGTTACGACTGCTGCGTAATAGGATGATTTCATCCGGCCTTCAATCTTGACGGAGGTGACGCCTGAGGACGTCACCTCCGTCAGATGTTCGATCAGACATAAATCTTTCGAGCTCAGTAAATAGCTGAAGCGTTCATCCTCCTCAAGAATCAGCGGGTCGGAAGGTCGTGTTGCTTCCGCAAGCAGGTATTCCCAGCGGCAGGGCTGCGTGCAATCGCCCTGGTTGGCACTCCTACGGTTGCGCCAGGCTGATAGATAACAGCGGCCGGAATAAGCCATGCACATCGCGCCGTGGATAAATACCTCCAGTTCCATGCCGGGCGCCGCGGCAGCGATTGCCCCAACTTCCCGGAGCCCAAGCTCCCGCGCGAGAATGATGCGCCGCACCCCCTGATCCTGCCAGAAACGGACGGCTTCGATATTGGTCGTATTGGCTTGTGTGCTGAGATGCAGGGAAATCTGCGGCGCGATTTGACACAGCAGCCGGATCAATCCCGGATCGCTGACAATCAGCGCGTCCACCCCCGTCGNNGCCGACATAAACGGCGTCGGCGCCGTAAAGCAAAGCGGTGCGCAATTTTTCCAGATTGCCGGCGGGGGCGAGTAATTCCGGTCGGCGCATACCAACCTCCGTTAAGGACAATACCTGCGCACCTGTTCCATGACTTTGAGGGATTTGACTTCTTTTCCCAGCACGTAAGTAATAAAGCCGCAAAGCATGCTGCGGGATTCGGAAGCAAGGCCCTCCGGCATGCAGACCCTGTTCATTTTTTCCATGTCCATGTCTTTTCCCAAAAGCAGCGTGCGGACGGTGCCGGCGGAGACGCTCTGATCGTATCTTTGCGGCCGGGCGCAGGCAGCGCAGAAAATGCCGCCTTCTTTCGGTAAAAAGGTGTAGGAGGCGCCGTTGGTCACAGGCGTTTTGCAGCGCACGCAGGCGGCCAGCGCCGGCTCGAAACCGGTGATTTTCAAGAGGCGCATTTCAAAAAAACGAATGGCCGCCTCCGAAGCAGTTTCCTTTGTTAACAGCGCCAGAAAATCCGCAAGCAGCGCGAAAAGATTTTCATTGTGCTTTCCTTCCGGACTGAAGTGATCCGCCAAATCGATAAAATAGGAAGCGGTCAGGGTTTTTTCCAGATCCTGCCGGATAGCGGCATAGTGATCGATGATATCGCAGGCTTCAATGAACGCTAGCGCGTCGCGATTTTTTCGTGAAAAAATAATATGGGTCAGGGAAAAGGGTTCAAAGACATTGGCAAAACGTTTTTTGCTTCTTTTGGCGCCCTTGGCGATGCCGCTGATCTTGCCGAATTCACGGCTGTAAAAAGTGACGATCAGGTCCGATTCCCCGTAGCTTAAACTTTTCAGAACAAACCCGGCGGTTTTATGACTTTCCCGGGCGCTCATGTTGTTTGCGCCAGTCCGTCGTATTTGATATCGCCGCCCACGATGGTCAGAACGGCGCGCCCTTTCATCTTCCGGCCGGAAAACGGTGAGTTTTTTCCGCGCGAACGGAAGGCCTGAACATTAACGGTCCAGGCAAGCTCCGGATGGATGACGGTGATATCCGCATCGGCGCCTTTGGCCAGCGTGCCCTTGGGCAGGTTTAAAATACGCGCCGGATTGCAGCTCATTTTGGCGATCAGTTCCGGAAAGGTCAGGACGCCTTCCTGCACCAGATTCAAACTCAATCCCAGAGAAGTTTCCAGGCCGCTGATTCCGTTTGAGGCATATGCGAATTCCACTTCCTTGTCCGTGCGTCCATGCGGCGCGTGATCGCAGGCAATGGCGTCCAGCGTGCCGTCCGCAAGACCTTCTTTAACGGCGGCCACATCGGCGGCGCTTCTCAGCGGCGGACTCACCTTGTAGTTGGTATCGTAATTCTGAAGCGATTCATCGGTCAGGGTAAAGTAATGCGGAGCGGTTTCCGCCGTAACCTTTAACCCCCGCTTCTTCGCATCGCGAATCAGGCGGATGGCGCCTGACGTGCTCACATGCGCGAAGTGGATGCATGTGCCGGTGTACTCAGCGATCAGAATATCGCGCGCCACCATGACCTCTTCGGCAATGGCGGGAATGCCCGGCAGTCCCAGAATCGTGGCCTGGTATCCTTCGTTCATCAAACCGCCCATGGAGAGATTTTTGTCCTCACAGTGCTGGATGACCGGCAGGTCCAGAGAATGGGCGTATTCCAAAGCCCGGCGCATCAGAGCCGCATCCATGACCGGGTTTCCGTCGTCGGACAGAGCGACCACGCCCGCTTCCTTGAGATCCCAGAATTCCGTCATTTGTTTGCCCTCCGATCCTGCGCTGATCGCGCCGATGGGATAGACATTGACCCCATTGGCCTCCAGGGCTTTCCGGCGGATAAATTCGGTAATCGAGCGGTTGTCATTGACCGGCTGGGTGTTGGGCATGCAGGCAATCGATGTGAAACCGCCGGCCACCGCGGCGGCAGACCCGCTGGCAATGGTTTCCTTGTATTCGAGCCCCGGTTCCCGCAAATGCGTGTGCATGTCGATTAAACCGGGCGCGATAATCATGCCGCTCAGGTTGATGACTTTGGTGTTTGCTGAGGCTTTGATATCCGGGCGGCAACCGGCGATTTTTCCTTCTTCGATTAAAACATCCATTCCGGAGTCTATTTTTTGACCCGGGTCGATCACCCGGGCGCCTTTTAATAACAGTTTCATTCGTTTCCTCCTGAAAGCAGGTAAAGCATCGCCATGCGAACGGCCACGCCGTTCTGGACCTGGTCGAGAATGACGGAGCAGGCGGGGTCGTCGGCAATATCGGGTGAGATTTCCACGCCCCGGTTCATCGGGCCCGGATGCATGACGATGGCGTCAGGTTTAGCCAGTTTCATGTGCCGCCGATTCAGACAGTAGTGCTGGGCATATTCGCGAAGCGAGGGAAAAATGTTTTGTTTTTGACGCTCCAGCTGAATGCGCAGCATCATGATGACATCGGCGTCCGCTATGGCGTCTTCAATTTTTGTGTAAGCTCTGATCCCCATCTGTTCGATGTCGCGCGGCATCATGGTGGCGGGTCCGGCCACGACGACCCGGGCCCCCATTTTGGACAAGCCGTAAATATTGGACCGGGCGACCCGGCTGTGCATAATGTCGCCGACAATCGCCACTTTCAGATCGGCGATCCGGCCCTTCTTTTCCTGAATGGTCATCATGTCCAGGAGCGCCTG
>DNYQ01000117.1 GCA_003506745.1 Syntrophaceae bacterium | reverse complement strand
GCTTCCGTCTTCTGTTGCGGTTGATCGCCTTCCCGGCCGGGGATGAGCTCCGGCGAAATTTCCGTTGACAGAACCGCCAGCAGAATATCCGACACCTCCGCCGAAAACTGGTGTGTTTGCGCCACCCAGCGAATCAAATACTGGATCAGTGTTTTCGGGACACTGGCATTGACGTTGTAGTGCGACATGTGGTCGCCGATCCCGTATGTACTCCAGCCCAGCGCCAGTTCGCTGAGGTCTCCTGTGCCGACCACCAGGGCGTTTTTCATGTTGGCCAGGCGGAAAAGATGCGCCGAGCGCTGTCCGGCCTGAACGTTTTCAAACGCGATGTCATAAACTTTTTTCCCGCGGGCGAAAGGATGATCAATGTCCCTGAGCATCTGGAGGCAGGCGGGTTTGATATCGACTTCATTGGCCTCCACGCCCAGCGCCTTCATCAGACGGACAGCGTTACCATAGGTTTTATCGGTTGTCCCGAAAGCCGGCATCGTATAGGCCTTGACGCGTGATCGTGGAAAGCCCAGTAAATCCATGGTTCTGGCCGCTACAATCAGGGCGTGTGTGGAATCCAACCCTCCCGAAACGCCGATGACCAGATTGGGAATGCCGGAGGCTTTGAGCCTTTGAGCCAGCCCCTGGACCTGGATATTGTAGGCTTCGTAGCAGCGCAAGTCGCGCTTGCCCGGATCGGCGGGGATATAAGGAAATCGGGGAATTTCACGATCCGGCAGCAGGCGTCCCGGCGGTTTGTCCGCTTCAAACCCGATAGACCGGAATGCGGCAAGCTGATTTTTATGCTCCCCCGCATTCTGACCGAAGGTGGTGAGGCGCATCCGGTCCTGCGCCAGCCGATCCAGATCGATGTCGGCGCAAATCATTTGCGCCGATGTTGCAAATCGTTTGGATTCCGAAAGCAGATTGCCGTTTTCATAAATCATGGCGTGGCCGTCCCAGGCCAGATCGGTTGTGGATTCGCCGAATCCCGCGGCCGCATAAAGATAAGCCGCCAGGCAGCGCGCGGACTGATTGGCGGCCAGTTGATGCCGGTATTCCGATTTTCCGATGGTGATGTTGGAGGCGGACAGATTGCCGATGACCGTGGCGCCCGCCATCGCCGCAAAGCTCGAGGGCGGAATGGGCGCCCAGACATCCTCACAGATTTCAAAGAACAAATTGAAATTTTTTATATTGGCGGCTTTAAAGACCAGGTTTGCCCCGAAGGGAATGTTTTTCTGCCCCGCCAGAGTAATGGCGGTGGTCAGGGCCTGCGAAGCCGGTGAAAATTGCCTGCCTTCGTAATATTCGCGGTAATTGGGCAGATAGGATTTGACGGCCGCGCCGAGAATTTTGCCCCGGTAAAAAATCACGGCGCAGTTAAACAAGCGGCAATCCACCTGGAGCGGCGCGCCCACCGCCATAATCAGATTTAATTTGGCGGAGGCTTTGCTTATCGTCACCAGGGCCTCTTCAACGCCTGAAAGCAGGGCGTCCTGATGGAACAGATCTTCGTTGGAATAGGCCGTAAGCCCCAATTCGGGAAAGAGCGCCAGAATCGCTTTTTGTCCGGCCGCTTTTTGAGCCAGTTCGATAGTTTTTTGCGTATTGAAAGCGACGTCGGCAACCTTGACCTCGGGAATGCAAACGGCGGCGCGGACAAATCCGTGATTGTATAGATTGAAAAAAGAATCCGTTTTCCCGGCAGCCATGAATTTATCCTTTCTCGACGCAGGCATAAGCGCTGTGGTTGTGGATGCTTTCAAAATTTTCCGCTTCGATGCTGTACCAGATAAAATTGTCGTCCGCGTTTAATTTTACCGCCACGCCGCGCACCAGATCTTCCACGAATTTTGGATTTTTGTAAGCCTTTTCCGTGACAAATTTTTCATCCACGCGCTTTAGCAGGGAATATACCTCACCACTGGCCGAATCTTCAACCGCTTTTATCAGATCCTCAATCCAGAAAAATTTCCTGAAGCGCACCTTCACGGTGACAATGCTGCGCTGGTTGTGGGCGCCGAAAGCGCTGATCTCCTTGGAGCAGGGACACAGCGTCGTGACCGGCACAACCACGCCCACCAGAAAATCGGTTTTCTCGGCGCTGTTTTCTCCGGCAAACAGGCAGCGGTATTCCATCATGCTTCTGGCTTTGGAGACGGGCGCGGTCTTTTTCAAAAAATAGGGGAACTCGATTTCCATGTGCGCGGACTGCGCGCGGAGCTTCTGGCGCATCTTTTCCAGAATCGTCTGAAACGTCTTGATATTGATCTGTCCCCGAAAATCGTTGAGCACCTCCACAAACCGGCTCATGTGCGTGCCCTTGAAATGATGCGGCAGGTTGACATACATGTTGATGGTGGCATTGACCGGCTGCGTGCCGCGCACGCGGTCCAGCACAATGATCGGGTACTTGATGTTTTTCACCCCGACCTTTTTAATGTCAATATTGCGAAAATCTTTTTGGTTTTGAATATCAATCATAATAAATAGTTTTAAGATTTAAGTAATTAAGATTTAAGTAATTAAGTTTTAAGTTTTAAGATGCCACTCATCACTCGTTGCTCGTCGCTCATTGCTCATTGATCATTGCTCATTGCTCATTGCTCGTCACTCATTGCTCGTCGCTCATTGCTCATCGCTCGTCACTGTAACTGACTGCCGCGCTTTCCGACTCCCACACCTTTACCCGAATCACCGCAACGCCGGATGTCTTTGCCCTGGCTTGCATCGCGGAATAAACATGGTAGGCAATATTTTCCGAAGAAGGATTTTTACCCGCGAAAAAGGGAAGGTCGTTCAAATGCTGATGATCCATTTCGTCCAGGATCTCTTTCAGCCATTTTTTAACCAGCCGGAAATCGATCAAAATGCCTTCCTCTGTCAACGTGTCGGCGCCGACCGTCACTTCCACTTTAAAGTTATGCCCGTGTAATTCCTCGCATTTTCCGCCGATTTCCGTCAGCAGATGCGCCGCTGAAAATGATTTGATAATCGTAACTTCGTACATTCTTCCCTCCGGCAATCTACAGGGGAATTACTATCATACTTTGCTGTTTCATGTCAGCAATTTATTGAGAATTACCAAAGAAGATATGCTGAAAAGCATGACGGAAGAAAATTGCATCGAAATGGTAAACAGGGCAAAGGAACTGCAATCATGGATAAAAAAGAAGCTATAAAAAAACTAAAGAAATATAAAGAGATGCTCTCCAAAGAGATGGTCTTCGATAAAATGATTTTATTCGGCTCTTATGCGCAGGGAAATCCGAGAGAAGACAGCGATATAGATGTTGCGATTATTGTCAATAAAATACAGGGGGATTTTTTTTCCACACGGCCTTTGTTGTGGAGAATAAGAAGAGAAGTAGATGACAGAATAGAACCTGTTATATTGGAAACAGGCCATGATGAAAGCGGTTTTTTGAAAGAAGTAATCAAAACAGGTATTATTATTTGAAGCAATGATTTTTACATGAAAATGCCGGTAAGTGTCCGGATATTTTCATCATTCGTTGTGCCCGTGCCGGGCATGGAAGTTAGCTGGTTTTAGCCGGCCAACTGTAATTTGAAGTTGATCGTTGGCGGTGGCTTCGGGATTTATCTGAAGTATCGTGAGGCTTACTGAAGCGGATAAATTGGTAAAACATCTCTTCGATAATGTTATAAACGGTCTCATAATAGTATTTACGTCCGGGGCATTCTATTTTCAGTCGTCTTCCCGGCGAAAGCCGGGAACCAGTTCAAATATTCCTGGATGCCGGCTTTCGCCGGCATGACAGATGTAGGTTCAATTATGAGACCGTTAATAATACCCTCGGGGGTTCTACGATTGAAGGAAAATATATACTATCGCGCCGATTTTCAACTGGCCGAGTTTCTGTCGGCGCTGAAAGATTTATTTCATTCAAGGCAAGGATGCTTCGTGTTGTTATCTTCTTCCATTGAATCTTCTTGACACACAAGATGTCGCTTAGGAGCTGTTCATTAATTAACCATGCTTTTGCTAATGGTATAATTCCACTCACCGTGAAAAGATTCAGGATGATGACTAAGCGCCTTCATTTCAGCATCGGTAACCTTTATGCCTTTCGGATAATGGCTTATGTCTAATCCCGCACGGACTTTCAAACCAGTT
>DNYQ01000118.1 GCA_003506745.1 Syntrophaceae bacterium | reverse complement strand
AAAGCATTAATATTTTTTATGGGCGAAACCTGAATTTTCTTTGGTAGTCCCTCTTCAAGCGGCACAACATCCTTAATTTTACCTTCGGGAAAATAGGATACCGCGTAGAGCGAAGGAACATAAATCCCCGGTATTTGTTTTTGTAAATCGATGAGCATGGCTTTCCGGCCAAGATCCATCCGTCGGGCTTCAGCAAACACACGCGCAAACTGCGGCAGAATTTCCTCCGCTTCGCCCAAAACAAAGACATCAAAAAAATCCGCCGGCGGCTCCGGATTGAGCGTCAGCGCGATACCGCCGCCAATCACCAGCGGATGCTTGCTTTTGCGGTCTTTTGCTTTGAGCGGGATGCCGCCCGATTCAAGTATTTTCAAGACGGCAGGATAATCGTTCTCAAAAGAAATGGAAAAAGCCAGAATATCAAAATCACGAAGAGGTTTTTGACTTTCCAGACTGACCGTTTCCACCGCGCCGGCAACGAATTCGGCGTCGTCACCGGCGGGCAGAAACACTCTTTCACAAAGAAAGGAAGGGAGCTCGTTAATAATCTTATAAACGGTCTGGAAGCCCAGGTTGGCCATGCCGATCCGGTAGGTATTGGGATAGGCCAGGCAAACCGAATAGCAGGTTCCCCAGACTTTTTTCACGAAGCCCTGTTCACGTTCCAACAGCGCTTCGTATTTTTTTTTCTGTTTCCAGTTCATGGGCGTCTCANNGACGTTTTCATTTTCGTCGTTGATACCCACCGTCAGCACATTGGCCTGATCCCGGGATTTTTCCCTGCGCATAAAAGCGGGCGTCGATAAATCTTCTTTCCGGAAACCGCCCAGATGCGTCACATTGGACGGCGTCTGTTTTTTCTTCATCGCATCTTCAAAACCCGTCGCAATTACGGTGATACGGATTTCATCCTTCATGTTTTCATCAATGACCGTGCCGAAAATGATATTGGCGTCTTCATGCGCTTCGGACTGAATCAGAGACGAGGCTTCGTTCACTTCATACAAACTCATATCCGGCCCGCCGGTGATGCTGAGCAGAATGCCCTGCGCGCCCTGAATGGTGTTGTCCTCCAGAAGCGGCGAGGAAATCGCCCGTTGCGCGGCCTCGATGGCGCGGTTCTCGCCGCTGGCCGTGCCGGTGCCCATGAGCGCCATACCCATGTTGCTCATGATATTCTTCACGTCGGCGAAATCGAGATTGATCAGTCCCGGAACAATGATCAGATCGGAGATACCTTTGACGGCCTGATAGAGAATGTCATCGGCTTTTTTGAAGGCTTCGATCAGCGAAAGCCCCCGTCCGCCCAGACTGAGCAACCTCTGATTGGGAACAACAATCAGGGTATCCACCACATCCCGCAACTGCACAATGCCTTCTTCGGCCTGCATATTTCTTCTTTTGCCTTCAAACTGAAAAGGCTTGGTGACGACGGCCACCGTCAGCGCGCCGCACTCCCGGGCCACCTCGGCAATAACCGGCGCGGCGCCTGTTCCGGTGCCTCCGCCCAGACCCGCCGTGATGAAAATCATGTCCGCCCCTTCCAGTTGCCTGCGGATTTCATCGCGGGATTCCATAGCCGCCTGTTTGCCGATATCCGGATTGGAGCCCGCGCCCAGGCCTTTGGTCACTTCCGCGCCAATCTGGATCTTCACGGGCGCGTTTGACGCTCCCAGCGCCTGGGCATCCGTGTTCGCGATGATAAAATCGACGCCCCGAAGCGTATAGGAAATCATCGTGTTGACGGCGTTACCGCCGCCCCCGCCCGCGCCCACCACTTTAATTCTTGCCGAATTTTCGATGCATTCTTCCGTTAATTCAAACATGCACACCCCCTTCTTTGTTTAGAAAAAATCTAAAAACCATTTTTTTATTGTTTTGAATAATTCACTGAATATATTGCCCGTCTTGCGATAGACGGAATCGCTCGAAATATTTTTACTGCCGTAAATAATCAAACCGACGCCCACCGCAAAGGCCGGAGAATTGGCCACGTCGCTCAGGCCGCCAACCCCGACAGGACAGCCGCGGCGCACCGGCATATCGAATATCTGCTCCGCCATTTCGTTGATACCCGGCAAAAGCGACGCGCCGCCGGTTAACACAAGGCCAGCCGCCAGCAGGTCTTCATAACCGGAACGAACGATTTCCTTGAGCGCCATATTGAGAATTTCATCCATGCGGGGCTCCACGATCCGGCCCAGGATCTGGCGCGACACCATTCTGTCCTCCCGGCCGCCGACGCTGGGCACTTCAATAATGTCTTCCTTCGGAATCATCGACGTCATGGCGCAGCCGTAATTCAGTTTGATTTTTTCCGCCTCGGCAAAAGGCGTACGCAGCCCGGTGGCGATGTCCGATGTCAGAAAATTGCCGCCCACCGGCAGTGTGGCCGTGTGTTTGATGCTTCCTTCCGCAAAGATGGCAATACCCGTGGTTGAGCCGCCGATGTCGATCAGCGCAACCCCCAGATCTTTTTCGTCGGAGCTGAGAATGGCTTCGCTGGCCGCCAGCTGTTCCAGAACGACGTCATCGATGTCCAGGCCGACGCGATTGACGGATTTCACCACGTTCTGAACCGAAGCGGCGGCGCCCGTCACAATGTGCACTTTCGCCTCCAGGCGTACGCCCGACATTCCCACGGGATCACGGATGCCGTCCTGTCCGTCCACCACATAGTTCTGAGGCAGCGTGTGCAGAATTTCCCGATCCACGGGAATGGCAATGGCTCTGGACGCTTCAATCGCTCTTTGCAGATCGTCTTCACCGACTTCCCGTCCTTTCACGGCGACAATCCCCAGGGAGTTCTGACCTTTAATGTGGCTGCCTGCAATCCCGACATACGCGGAATTGATGCGGCAGCCGGACATGTGCTCGGCATCCTCCACGGCCTTTTTGATCGCCTCAACGGTGTTGTCGATATTGACCACACCGCCTTTGCGCAGCTCTTTGGCCGGCGTTATCCCCATGCCGATGATGTCAATGCCGGTTGCCGTCACCTCACCGACAATCGCGATGGTTTTTGTCGTCCCTATATCGAT
>DNYQ01000025.1 GCA_003506745.1 Syntrophaceae bacterium | reverse complement strand
CCGGTGATGCAGTTGAGTAAACTGGTTTTGCCCGCGCCGTTGGGTCCGATGACCGCCATCAGCTCGCCGGTATGAACGCTCAGATCAACATTCCTGACCGCCACGACACCACCGAAGCTCAGACACAGATTCCGGATTTCCAATTCAGCTTTTTTATCTTCTGGGGGCCGGTTGATCATGATTGACGGCCGGCTGCGAAATGCCTTCATGAATACCTCGACGCGGTTTTACACCGCGTTTTTTGCGCCGGGATACCGGAGAACCCGGCATCCCGGCATCTGAAAAATTATTTCTTAATTATTTTAATCTTGTCTTTTCCCGGAATATAGAAATTTGTCAAGGGAATATAGGTTCCATTTTCCTGCACTTTGACGATGCGTGCGGTAAAAGAGCCTTCATGATTGTCTTTGGTGAATGTAACCGGCGGGACCAGTCCGCCGAAGTCTTCATGGTTCATGGATTCCATCGCCGCGTTGATCGTCGCCGGATTAATGACCTTCGACTTTTCATAAGCCCGGAGGAATGCCCTTTCCATGATCATACCGACAACAACGCCCTCCCAGTAAGAGGCGTCGAAACTTTTCACTGTTTTGTATCGTTTCCACAGGTCTTTCATGACCTCCATTCCCTTGAATTTATCCGACGGCAATCCGCCGGGAAACTGCATGGCCAGACGGTCGCGAATCAGTCCCTTACCCATTTTAAAGAAATCGGGGTCCGTGGATGTCCAGGTCCCCAGAAAGACAGGATTGTATTTGATGCGGTCTGCGCTCTTGAAGGCTGTAATGATGGCCGACGGCAGCATCTGGATGAAAATATATTCAGCGCCTTTTTTTTGCAGGCGGAGTAATTCCGTGTTGAGATCAACCGTTCGTGGCGGAAATTCTTCAACGGCCACCAGATCGATGCCCAATTTTGCCGCATATTCCTTACTGGGAGCATGAATCGAACGTCCATAGGCATTATTGTAAGTCAGCAAACCGACTTTCGGCGGCTCCTTGCCTTTATGGATGGCTTTGATATATTCCAGAACGGCATAACAATCCATTTTATAGCTGCCGAAAGGCAGGTACATGTAATCGACGGGTTTTTCCAGCAACTCCCAACTGGTGGAATAGTTAATGGTCGGAACTTTGTAGCGCTGGACGATGGGTTTTGCAGCCAATCCTTCGCCGGCGCCCCAGGTGGCGATCATGTCCACCTTGTCCTGCAAAACAAACTTTTGAACGGCCGCCTGCGCTTCAGGCACTTTGTAGGCGGTATCCACGGTGATCATATCAATTTTATGACCGGCAACGCCGCCTTTCACTTCATTCACATAACGGAAATAGTCACGCTGCCCCTTTTCATGAAACTGTCCCCACGTTGATGCGGGCCCCGTTAGGTTGATTGCAGCGCCGACTTTGACTGATTTTGTTTGGGCAACCGCCGGCCCCGCAGCCAGCAGCACTAAAACGGAAATTGCCAGTAAAATACTGCTCCATCTTTTCATTTTCCCATCCCCCTGTTTTTTTTGTGATGTCCGATTTTAAGTAAAAAAAAACCGTGGGCAAATTCAATCTGCCCACGGTTCATTTCCCTTGATGCCAGGTCATGATACATTCAGGCAGACCTTGTCGCCGATAAAGCTAAAAAAGTAAAAGTTAACTGCCTGTGTCAACGCATATTGTTTTAACATCTCTGTCCTTACCTCGCTTGCCGCGTGTATAGGCAAATGGCCGAAAAAAGTCAAGAAATTTTTTTACGAGGATGAGGTGTGCCTTGTTAGACCAGGCCGGTGCGACCGGCAAAGTCTGCCTAAGAAGGCAGGCCCGGCATGATTACGGTCGTTCATCCATCGGTATATAGCTCCGCAAATTACTGCCCGTGTAGATCTGCCGCGGGCGGCCGATTTTCAGCGGCAGGGAATCATGCATTTCCTTCCACTGAGCAATCATGCCCGGCAGGCGGCCGATGGCAAACATGACTGTAAACATATTGGTCGGAATGCCGATCATGCGATACAAAATGCCGCTGTAAAAATCGACATTGGGGTAAAGCTTCCGTTCAATGAAAAAATTGTCCTTTAGCGCGGCGTCTTCCAGTTCCATGGCGATATTGATCAGCGTATCCTGGTAATTGTATTTTTTGAAGATCGTTTCACAGTATTTTTTCAGGATTTTAGCGCGCGGATCATAGTTCTTATAAACCCGATGGCCGAAGCCGAAGAGACGGAACTTGCTGGTCTTATCCTTGGCCGATTCAATACAGGATGCAATCGACAGGTTGTTGTTTTTGATTTCTTCCAGCATTTCAATCACTTTTTGATTGGCGCCGCCATGCAGCGGTCCCCAGAGCGCGCAAATACCCGAGCAGATCGATGCGTAAAGGTTGGCCATGCTGCTCCCGACCAGACGGACGGTGGAAGTGCTGCAATTCTGTTCATGATCGGCATGCAGGATCAACAGCGTGGAGAGGGCTCTTTCGATATCCGGGTCCGGGACATAGGGGTTCACCGGAGAGTCGAACATCATATAAAGAAAATTGGATGCATATTTCAAATCGCGCTTGGGATAAACATGCGGGTGGCCGATGCTGTGCTTGTAGGAATAGGCGGCAATGGTGCGGATTCGGGAAATCAAAGACGCCGCCATCAGATCAAAGGTCTCGGCGCGGAAATCTTCCGTGAAATAGTCCGTGTAATAAACGGACATGGAGTTCACCATCGTCGCCAGAATCGCCATCGGATGGGCGGTCGGGGGGAAACCGTCAAAGAACCGCAGCATCTCTTCGTGGATCATGGAATTCTGCGTTAATCGCTGCGAGAAAAGCTGCTGCTGCTCCCTGTTGGGAAGATCGCCGTAAATCAGCAGATAGGCCACCTCGGAAAAACTGGCTTTTTCGGCAAGCTCCTCAATGGGAATGCCGCGATATCTTAAAATCCCCTGGTTGCCGTCGATAAACGTAATGGAGGACGTACAGGAACCCGTATTCTGATAGCCAACGTCCAGTGTAATTAAATTGGTATCCTGGCGCAGTTTGGAGATATCGATGCCTTTTTCCCCTTCCGTGCCTTCGATAATCGGCATTTCATATTTGATGCCGTTGAATGTTAACGTTACTTTTTCCATATTTACCAGTCTCCTGAAATTCGTATACATGAAAGAAACATCCGTGACAACACGATTTTTCATAAGACCAAAACAGCCTTGAATTATCGTTTCTTAAATGCTAGAAGTGGTTCAACTTAATCATGTCAAGCCTAAAATGGGGAGATCAAAATGAAAAAAGCGATATCGGTTGTTCTGGTATTGGTTGCTGTTTTGCTGGTGGTGGCAACCGTTTTGGCCAAGGAAAAATACACGGTAACGGTTTTACCTTTTGCATTGCACAGCGCCGAAAACATTGAATATGTCAGTCAGGGAATCAATGACATGCTGACCAGCCGGATCTCCGGCTCCGATAAAATTGAAGTCACCCGCAAAGATGTTGTTCAGGATGTTCTAAAAAAGACAGGCGAAAAAGAACTGAATCTGGCGGACGTTCAGAGCATTGGTCAGCAGTTAAAGTCGGACTATGTGGTTTGGGGCAGCATTACGAAAATCGGGAAAAGCATCAGTATTGATGGAAAGCTCATCGATATTACAGGCGGAAAATCAGATGTCGGTATTTTTTCACAATCACAGACCTTAGATGAAGTCATTCCCAAAATTAACGATTTTTCACAAAGGATTGTCCAGTACATCACCGGAGCGGCGCCGCAGGAAGCAATGCCTGTGGTATCCGCCACGCCGGCGATTGCTCCGTCTCCCGTTCCCGGTTCATCGCGGGAAGCGCAAATCATTGCGGGCATGAAGTCCGGAAAAGGGAAAGGCACGCTGACGTCCATGATCAATACGGAATTCATCAACTCGTCCGATCCGCTGGACCGTAAAAAAGGATTCTGGATGAGCCAGCAGGTTAAAGCCGAATTCAACGGCATGGATGTCGGCGACGTTAACAAGGACGGCTTGAACGAAGTGGTGGTGATTGATGGGCACAATATATTTATTTACCTGAAAACAAAAGAAAACCTGAAGTTATTACGGCAGATTAAAGGCAAATCCTACCACAAGTATGTTTCCGTCGATGTGGCGGACATCAACAAAAACGGCATCCCGGAAATTATCGTCACATCATTGAATGATCGGGTGTTGAATTCCTTTGTGCTGGAATATCATGACGGAGATTATAAAACGATTGCTTCCGACATCCGGTATTTTTTACGCGTGATGGAAACGTCTTCCGGAATGCCGATGCTGCTGGGACAGACTTATGGATTGGGCAGTTCCATGGACGGCCAGGAGGGCAAAGTCTTCAGCACACAGATTTATGAAATCGTCTGGAAGGATGGACAATATGTTTCCGGAGACAAAATGAAAATCCCCCTCGGGTTGTCTGTTTACGGTTTGACCATCGATACGCTGAGCGAAGGCACCGGTGAAAGAATCATTGCCCTGGATGAGTTGGATTACCTGTTAATTATCAAGCCGACCGACAAGCAGTTGTGGCGGATTTTATCATTCGGTTCTACGCCCGATGAGCTGATTTGGCGAAGCGATTCACAATACGGCGGCAGCAACAACTATATCGCCAATGTGGATAAACAGAGACAGCAATCCACCGAAGCCACCCAGGATGACAGCGCTTTTGCCAATTTGCGCATAGTGATGTATGACACCAACAAAGACGGCAAAAAAGAAATGATTATCGTCAAAAACCTGTCCTCCGTCGGGCGGATTTTTAAAAATCTGAAGCTCTTTACCTCTAGTGAAATTTACAATCTGGAGTGGGACGGACTCGGGATGGCGGAAAACTGGCGGACTAAAAAAATCAACGGTTACGTCGCCGACTATTGCTTTAAAGACATCGACAACGACGGTAAACCGGAAATTGTTCTGGCTCTGGTTCAATCCGTCGGAGGATCACTGAGCGAAAGAAGCGTCATCGTTGTTTATGAGTTGGAGATGCCTCAATAGTTATTGACAAACGCCTTACTCTCCGATATAGCGACCGGGCGGATTTGGAAGCTAAAGCTTTTGAATGTCGCCCGAAAACTTAGAAAAAGTTTTCAAAACCATTCTTTAAGCGGCGGTG
Organism: Syntrophaceae bacterium; assembly: GCA_003506745.1. GTDB lineage: Bacteria > Desulfobacterota > Syntrophia > Syntrophales > Smithellaceae > UBA8904. The sequence goes on along the minus strand of DNYQ01000025.1, from coordinate 1,989 downwards.
TAGCTCAGTTGGTCAGAGCATACGGCTCATATCCGTAGTGTCCCTGGTTCAAATCCAGGCACCGCCACCAAATAAAAACCCTGCAAATGCTCCATAAAGCTTAAAACCCGCTCAACAATAGCGGTTTTTTTGTTGTTGTGTGTCCCATCAACCTTCATTCCACGCTGTCTCATATCCTCAGGTTTCCTGAACGATATCTTCGTTGCGGGCAAGCGACCTCGTCACGCGCAACACTTCCTCAGTCGTCGTGATGCCGGACAGCACTTTTTGAATACCGTCCTGCTGGAGCGTGATCATTCCCTGGCGAACCGCCAGTTCATTGATCTGGTTGGCGTCGGACGTCTTCAAAATCAGTCTTTTCACATTATCGTCCACAATCATAATTTCAAAAATTGCCGTTCGTCCGCGAAAACCTGTCTGCATGCAGAGATTGCAACCTTTTTTCCGGTAAAAGATATTGTCCGCGAGCACCGATTGACCAAGGCCGAGGTTCTCCAGAGTTTCTTTATCCGGCGTGTAAACTTCCTTGCAGTGCGGGCAAAGCACGCGAACCAGGCGTTGAGCGATAATCGCAACAATCGAAGACGTCACCAGAAAAGGTTCAATCCCCATATCGATCAGACGGGTCACGGCGCTCGCCGCATCGTTGGTATGCAGCGTCGAGAAAACCAGATGGCCGGTGAGCGATGACTGGATGGCGATTTCAGCGGTTTCCCGGTCGCGGATCTCGCCGATGAGAATGACGTCCGGATCCTGGCGGACGATGGAACGAAGGCCTGCGGCAAAGGTCAGATCGATTTTGGGATTGACCTGAATCTGCCCCACACCGTCGATTTGATATTCAATCGGGTCCTCAATGGTAATGATATTGATCTCGGGACGGTTGATCGTGGAAAGCGCCGCGTATAAGGTGGTCGTCTTACCGGAGCCGGTGGGTCCGGTCACTAAAATGATCCCGTAAGGTGATTTGATTAGCCGGTCGAGCAGCTTGATGCGTTCATCATGCATGCCCAGATCCGAAAGCAAAAGGATGCTGGAGGTTTTATCGAGCAGGCGTAAAACGACCCGCTCGCCGAAAGCGGTGGGCAAAACGGAAACACGCACATCGACCAGGCGGTCGGCAATTTTCAATTCAATGCGGCCGTCCTGCGGCAGCCGCTTTTCGGCGATGTTGAGTTTCGCCATAATCTTAAGACGGGAAGTGAGCGGCGATTGAATCCGGTGCGGCAGGCTCAGAATATCATATAAAATACCGTCGATGCGGTAGCGAATTTTCAAGTTCGCGGAATAGGGCTCGACGTGAATATCGCTGGCCCGGTCCTTGATGGCTCCGGAAACCAGCAGGTTCACCAGTTTGATAATCGGGGCGTCGCTGGTCTCATCCAGCAGATCAGCGGTCTCGCTGATTTCCGAAATCAGGTCGTCGGCCGTAGCTTCATTCATTTCCTCAAAATAATCCTTGGCCGACGAGCGGCTCATGTCATAGGCCAGATTAATGGCGGCCGTAATGGTGTCCTGCGCGGCCAGAACCATTGGCAGGTTCTGCATTTGCAGAAGCAGGCGCAAATCATCGGCGGGTTGAAAATTTGCGGGATCATTGACGGCAATAACCTGGGATTCGGCGGTGATAATCGGAACTATTTTGTGTTTTTTTAAATACGAGATCGGAACGCTTTGCGTAAAATCAATGTTGATGCTCTCCATCGGCAGTTCCCGCCAGAAGGGAATGCTGAAATGCTCCGATAAAATACGCAAGAGCCGGATTTCATCGATGGCTTTTTTGCGGGTCAACAGTTCAAAAAATCCCCCGCCGCCCCTGCCTTTTGCGCCGTGCGCTTCGGCAAGCTCCTCAGGCGGAACGCCAGCGGCCAGTAATTTTTCATCCAGCGATGAGGCTTTTTTTTCTTGTGGGACGGCAGTGTTTTTATCGATGCCCGCGGATGCATTCAAGGCTGTAAGAATGGTGGACATAAGCTATGCTGCCTTTAT
>DNYQ01000277.1:2482-6308 GCA_003506745.1 Syntrophaceae bacterium | reverse complement strand
GTTCCGGCCGGGGTTTCCTCAAGCATTTGGACAACAACCTTTTCTCCCTTCTTAACCAAAGAAACATCTTCATGAAGAACCATGAACGCGTTCGCGTCCACCATGGACTTCAGAATGCCGGATCCCTGCTCGCCGGTCATTCGCGCTATATAGCGGTTTTTTTCTTTTTGAACAACGGCTCGGATAAAATTTTTAACACCCGGACTTTTTTTAATCTCCTGGGCGCTTGTCGCCGTGAGCGTCTGACGGAAGATCCGGGTATGTCCCTGCATTTTCAACAGATATGGACGCACAAACTGTTCAAAGGAAACCATGACGGAGACCGGGTTGCCGGGTAAACCAAACAGCGGAACGCCGTCGATGGAACCGAACGCCAGCGGCTTGCCGGGACGCATGGCCACCTGCCAGAAATGCATGGCGTTGCCGATGTCCCCCATCACCTCTTTGACAAAATCATAATCGCCGACGGATACGCCGCCGGATGATAAAATGACATCCGCCCGGCGCGCCACTTGAAACTTTTCCACCAGCGCTTCTTTTTTGTCGCAGCCGATGCCCAGCAGAATTGGAATGCCGCCGCAGGCCAGAACCTGCGCGGCCAGCGCATAGGTATTGGAGTTGACAACTTTCCCGGGCGGAGGATCAATTTCAATATCGACCAGCTCGTCGCCGGTGGACAGAATCGCCACACGCGGTTTCTGGTAAACACTGACAAACGCCTTCCCCAAAGCGGCCAGCATGCCGATATGCCCCGGACGCAAAACGCTGGACGACGGGATAACCCGCTCACCCTGTTGGACGTCCTCGCCGGGAAACCGGATATTTAAACCCTCCGGCGCGGCAATTTTAATGAGCACCGTTTTGCCTTTTTCGTCGGTATCTTCCCGGCGGACCACGGCGTCCGCGCCTTTGGGAATCACGGCGCCGGTCATGATACGCGCGGCCTGCCCTTTTTTAACGGTTTTACAGGGAAGACCGCCCGCGGCAATGGTTTCGATTACCCTAAGCTCCACCGGGCTTAAAGCGTGTGCGCGCTTCGTGTCGCCGGACCAAACGGCATAGCCGTCCATGGCGGAGTTGGCGGCGGAAGGAATATTTCGCGGCGCATAGACGTCTTCGCCGATCACCCGGCCCGCCGCTTCCAGAATATCGACCTTTTCCAATCCCAGCGGCCGGCAGCCGGCCAGAACGGTTTGAAGCGCTTTTTCCACAGAAATCATCTTGTTTGTCTCCCCGTGTTTTCCATTTCGCACCTTATCAAAGACGGATGGGTTGTCAATGAAAAAGGCAAGGGGCGGCGGGCCACAGGTTATTGTCATGGGTTTTGGGAACATCCCCCCTTCCCTATTGCCTATTGAAGTAAATGAACATTTGCGCTAGGAAAGGAGAAATTTAAAAGAAGGAAACCCTTGATGACACCGCAACAACAAAAAATTCGTAAAATGCTGGCAGAGAGGCAAGGCATTTTACTGGCCCATTACTACGCCCGGCCGGAAGTGCAGGAAATAGCCGATATTCTTGGGGATTCGCTGGCTTTGGCCCAGGCGGCGGCGCGATCCGACGCCAACGTTATCGTCTTTGCCGGCGTGCATTTTATGGCGCAAAGCGCGGCGATGCTTTCGCCTCAGAAAATCGTCCTGCTGCCGCGCGTGGACGCGGGCTGCCCTCTGGCCGACATGGCCACTGCCCCGGCGGTCAAAAAAATGAGGGACAGGGAACCGGATGCGCTTTTTGTGACCTACATCAATTCCACCGCGGAAGTGAAAGCCGAATGCGATATCTGCTGCACCTCCTCCAACGCGGTCAAAATTATCCGGACGCTGCCCGCTTCTCAAAAAGTCGTAATGCTGCCCGACGGCAATCTGGCACGCCACGTTGCATCCGTCACCGGCAGAGACATCATCGCCTGGGAGGGCTGCTGTCCTGTGCATCAGGCGCTGACGGCGAAAGATGTACAGGCGCGCCGGAGGGAATACCCGCAGGCGCCGTTTGCCGCCCATCCGGAGTGCCGCCCGGAGGTGCTGGCCCTGGCTGATTTTGTCGGCTCCACGGCGGCCATTCTCCGGTTTGCCGCCGATTCAAAAGCGAAGGAAATCATCATCGGAACGGAAGAAGGGATTCTAACCGAGCTTACAAAACGCCTTCCCGACAAAACGTTCATTCCCGCCTCATCCGCGCTTTTCTGCGCCGACATGAAGAAAATCACGCTGGAGGACATTGAACAATCGCTCACAACCATGCAGCCGGTTATTAGCGTTCCCCGGGATATCAGCCTGGCCGCTAAAAAGGCCCTGGATAAAATGTTGGCGATGTCTTAACCCGCCGTTTATTCATGGGGATGAAATTCATTGAGAAAAATTATCCATAAAAAAATTGTCCGGGAAGCCCCGGCTCTGCGGGAGCTTCTGGAGATGATCGGCAAAGAAACGCCGGTGATTGACGTTCGGGGGCTGACCGATTCCGCCCGTCCGTTTTTGACCGCGCTTCTGTTTGACCGAATGGCCGGACCCGTCACCGTCGTGTGTCCCACAGCCAGGGAAGCCGCCCTGTTCAGCCGGGATCTGATCCTCTTTCTGGGCGCAGAGGCCGTGCTGCATTATCCGCCGCTCGATTTTCTTTCCATCGACATGTTCGCCCTGCAGCGGGAAGAAGAACTGGCCCGCCTGAATGTATTGACCCAGTTGCAGGTGGAAAGCCGCAGGATCATCGTCACCTCCGTAGCGGCCTGCCTGCAAAAAGTCATGCCGTTTGCCGAATTTCAGCAGTATCTGAAAATTATTTCGGCGGGAGATATCATTCTGTTGGAAGAGTTCCCCGCCAGGCTTATCGCGGGCGGCTATCAGCGGGTATCGCTGGTGGAAAATCCCGGTGAATTCAGCCTCCGCGGCAATATTCTGGATATCTTTCCGCCGACCGAACCAGAACCGCTGCGCCTTGAAATCGCAGGCGATGAAATCGAATCCATCCGGCGCTTTGACTGCTCGTCGCAGCGCTCCGGCGCAACCGTTGACGCCTTCGTGCTCGGACCGGCCGGCGAAATTCTGATCGACGAAGCAAGATTGAATCGCGCCGTGCGCAATGTCAAACGCCGGGCCGGCGAGCTGGACCTTCCGCGCGATCTGGCAAACAGGCTTTCGGAAACGCTCCGGCAGCAGGCCGCCGCCTCCGTCAACCCGATCTTTCTGCCGCTGTTTTACGAAGACGATGACGATCGGGGCGTCCCGGGCCGGGAAAAGCTTTCCAGTTTTTTCGACTACCTGCCGCAAAACACGCTGCTGGTCCAAAGCGATCCCCTGGCGATGGAGCAGGCGGCGCAAAACGCCGCAGCCGACGTGGACAAACTGCTCTACAAGGCAAGAGCGGGCGGCAAGTTTTATCTGGAAAGCGCCGGTCTCTATCTGGATGGAAAAACACTTCATGCCCGTCTGGACGGATTCAGGCGGATCCGGCTTGCCGGTCTGACCCTGGACGATCAGGCAAGCCCCAACCCCTTTGTGGCGCTTGCGGCACAGCGGGATGTTCCGTCATCCGAGCCTCTGGCCGGAGAAGTGAAGGAAGAAACTCTCCTGCGCCGGACGGCGGAAAAAATAAAACAGTGGCTGGCCGGCGGCATGGCCGTGTTCTTTATTTCCCCCACACCGGAAGACACCGCCCGGATGCATCATCTGCTCGCGGGATATGATCTGTCCGCACGGATAGTGCCTGCTCAAATCCGCCTGCTTGACACCGTCAATGATCCCGGCCAGGACTCGCTCTTTTTGCGGGAAGGGAAAATATCCGGCAGTTTCATCCTGGAAGCCCTGGGTCTGGTGTTTTTGAGCGAAGA
>DNYQ01000277.1:514-2474 GCA_003506745.1 Syntrophaceae bacterium | reverse complement strand
GACGGCGACAAACTCTACCTGCCCGTCAATGCCCTGGAAAAAATTCAACGCTATCTGGGCCCGGACGGCTACACGCCGAAAATAGAAAAGATGGGCGGGACCTCCTGGGATGCCGTCAAGGAAAAAGTCCGGAAGTCCGTGCGGGAGGTGGCGGAGGAACTGGTGGCGATCTATGCCGCGCGCGAAGCCATGGAACGAAAATCCTTCGCGCCGCCGGACCGCATCTACGAAGAATTCTGTTCAACGTTTGAATATGAAGAAACCCCCGATCAGGCCCGGGCCATTGAAGACATCCATGCCGACATGGACGACGTCAAACCGATGGACCGGCTGATTTGCGGCGACGCGGGGTTCGGCAAAACGGAAGTCGCGCTTCGGGCGGCTTTTCGGGCGGTTATGGACGGCAAACAGGCGGCGCTTCTGGCGCCGACGACCATCCTGTCCGAGCAGCACTACGCGACTTTCTCGCGGCGCCTTGCCGATTTCCCGATCCGCGTGGAAGTGCTCAACCGCTTCAAGAGCGCCTCGGAAATCAAAAAGACGATAACGGACCTTCGCCTGGGAAAAGTGGACATCGTCGTGGGCACGCACCGCCTGCTGCAAAAGGACGTGGAATTTAAAAATTTGGGGCTGGTGATCATCGACGAAGAACAGCGCTTCGGCGTCACCCATAAGGAAAAGCTGAAAAAAATGCGGACGCTCGTGGATGTGCTGACCTTGTCCGCCACACCCATTCCGCGCACGCTGCATCTGTCGCTTACCGGCATCCGCGATCTGTCCATTATCAACACGCCCCCGGAAGACCGGCAGCCGATCAAAACCTATGTTCTGGAATTTGATGAGGATGCCGTCAAGGCCGCCCTGGAGGCCGAACTTTTGCGGGGCGGACAGGTGTTTTTTGTCCACGACCGGGTCCGTTCCATCTATTCCATAGCCCATTTCGTGCAGCGGCTCGTCCCCCGGGCCAGAGTCGGCGTCGTGCACGGACAGATGAAACCGGCGGACATCGAAAAAAACATGGCGCAATTTATCCGGCGTGAATTCGATGTGCTGGTCTGCACGACCATTATCGGGTCGGGCCTGGATATCCCCTCGGCCAATACGATGCTCATCAACCGCGCCGACCGTTTCGGGCTGGCTCAGCTCTACCAGATCCGCGGCCGCGTGGGCCGGGGCAGCGAGGAGGCCTCGGCCTATCTGCTCCTCCCCCGCGGCGCGCTGCTGTCGCGGGATGCCATGAAAAGACTCCAGGCCATCAAGGAGTTTTCCGAACCCGGTTCCGGCTTCCGCATTGCCTATCATGATCTGGAAATCCGCGGGGGCGGCAATCTTCTGGGGTTGTCTCAGGCGGGACATATCTCCGCCGTCGGATACGAACTGTATACCGAGCTGATGGAAAAGACCGTGCGGGAAATCAAGGGAGACGCCAGCCCTGTTGAAGAAGCCCTGCCGGAAATTTCCATGGGGATTTCCGCCTTTCTTCCCGAAGACTATGTTGAAGACGTGCATCAACGGCTGATTTTATACAAAAGAATATCGCACGCGGCGAATCCTGAAGACCTCGAAGCGCTTCGCGCTGAACTGGCCGACTGTTACGGCCCGCTGCCGCCGACGGCGGAAAATCTCCTGCGCGTCATCGGCATCCGCAATCTCCTGCAACCGCTGACGGCCAAAAAAATGGGGTTCGACGGAAAATATTTTTACATTTACTTTAAGGAAACCTCCCCGATCGACCCGGCCAAAATCATCGCCCTGTCCCGAAAGAAAATCAAGGATTTACGATTTACCCCCGACTTCAAGTTGTTTTTGCCCGCCCAAGGCTTAAGCGCGCCGGAAATTCTGGACCAGGCGGAAGGGCTTTTAAAGATGCTTGCCCAATAACCCTAATCAAGATATAAAGCGTTATGAACGCCATGAAGCCACCTGCAATCAACCACCTCACAGCAAGCTGTCGGGGTAT
>DNYQ01000277.1:0-509 GCA_003506745.1 Syntrophaceae bacterium | reverse complement strand
GCTGTCTCCCAAAACCTTCCGGGATGCCTCAAATAAACGGAAACTGCTGGAGGAGGAGATTCTGGAATCCATGATCACGGAGCAAATCATCCTCCAGCGGGCGCGGGAAATCGGCCTGTCGGTCAGCAACACGGAACTGGAGAGAAAGCTGATCGACATCCGCAAAGATTATGGGATCAATTTTTTTGATTTGCTCATCGCACAAAATGTGCGATATGAAGACTGGCGTGAAGAGCTCAGAAAAGAGATGCTGTTCGACAAGCTGGTGGCCGCGGATGTGAACGCGTCCGTCCGTGTTTCGGAAGAGGAAGCGGAAGACTTCTTTCGTGAACATCGCGATTTCTGCAAGACTGAACGAAGCGTCCGGGCGGTTCAAATTGTTACGCGCGACTTGAAAAAGGCCAAAGAAGTCAAGCACAGGCTGAATCAGGGAGAGGATTTTGCCACCGTGGCAAAAGAGGCATCCATCGGGCCGGAAGCGGTTAACGGCGGCGACCTGGGCCTGATTG
>DNYQ01000190.1 GCA_003506745.1 Syntrophaceae bacterium | reverse complement strand
ACAAAACCGTTGACCGCCACGGTATCGCCGTCCCGGATCACCCGCATGGCATCTTCAATCGACACCACCTTCCCTCGCTTCATTCCGGAACGGATATCCGCAATGACCGGACTGACGATTCCTTTGTCGCTCATAACGCACCTCCCGTGTGTTTGTTATGCGGTCATGGTTCCGCCATCTACATAAATCGTATCGCCGGTAATATAATCCGCGGCGGCGGATGCCAGAAAAAACACGGCGCCGACAACATCCTCCGGTTCGGCGATTTTTCCCTTGGGAATGGCTTGGCAAATCAACTTTTCAACGTCGGGATTGGACCAGATCGGCTTGCTGAAATCCGTCCGGGTAAATCCGGGCGCGACGGCGTTGACGTTGATGCCCAGCTGCGCCCACTCCCGCGCCATGCATCGGGTAAGATGCTTGAGCGCCGCCTTGCTGCAACCGTAAGCGGCCATGCCCGCCTCGGCTTTTTCCGCGCCGACCGTGGTAATGTTGATGATTTTCCCGCTTTTTTGCTCCATCATTTTTCGCGCGACCAGGCGGCTTAAAAGCCAGACGGCCTTGACGTTGGTGTTGAAACACTTGTCCCAGCCGTCCTCGCGCAGATCGAGCAGACCGCGCAGAAAGCTGCGGGCGGCGTTGTTCACCAAAATGTCAATCCGGCCAAATTCTTTGACGGTTGTATCGACAAGATTTTCCAACTGTTCATGAACGGTCAGATCGGTTGCAACGGCCAGAGCTTTGCCGCCTTTATTGCGGATTTCCTCTGCGACGGCGTCAATCTCCGCGTTCGTTCTGCTGCACACCACCACATTAGCTCCGGCCTGGGCAAACCCCAGCGCAATGGCACGACCTATACCCCTTCCTCCTCCGGTTACAATGACCGTCTTCCCGGTAAAACTGAAAACAGATTCCATAAATTTGCCTCCTTTTATTTTTAAAACAATCGATCCTCGATGATGTTTAACGTTTGAGCCTTTTTATAAACTTTTGGAAAATAGTTTGCAAGGCTTAACCTATTGCTTCATCAATAAATTTGAACGGGATAAGAATATCCACAGCGCGAAAACGCCTTGACAAAGACTATCACCCATTTTATATGTTCGAAAAATAAGCAAGTAGTTACCAAAACCAAAGTGACGCTGCCGCAGTCGGAAGTGTTGGAAATCACGGAAGATCAGTACAAGGGTGAAACACATCAGCAGTAACGGCAGGCGCTATAATTAAAAACAGGGAGCGGTCGCCCGGGTATTTACCGGGCAAACTGACCGTTCCCTGTTTTTTTGTCTATTCCTTCAGTCTTCAGTCTCGCGCCCCCAGAAAGGGGGCAGTCTTAAAGGCTCCCGTCACATCTTCATCCCGCCATCGCAAAAGATAATCTGCCCGGTGATAAACGAACTTTCATCCGAGGCCAGAAACAACGCCAGGTTGGCGATGTCCAGCGGCGATCCCTTGCGATTCATCGGCACAATAAAGGGCAGCATGTCGTCCATCTGTTTGATGGTTTCCGGAGGCATATTCTTCATCATGTCCGTCCAGATCATCCCCGGAGCAATGGCGTTCACATTAACGCCCTTGGCCCCCAGTTCTTTGGCCGCTGTTTTGGTCATGCCGATGACGCCCGCCTTGGACGCGGAATAATTGAGCTGTCCCGCGTTGCCCAGCGCGCTGGTCGATGAGATATCTCGGCAAAACGCAAAACAATCCCTTCGCCGATACCACGCCCCGATCCCGTTACAATCGCTACTTTGTCTTTCAGTCTCATACAATCTCCTTTTCTATTTTTTCAGTTGATAAACCGCGACGGCCTGGGCCCAGTCCGAAGGATCTATGGCATTGAGCCTGCGGACCAGATCGCCGATCATGCCGGTTGACTTTTCGTTATATACCTGAAAAAGGCCCTCTTGAAAACCCAGAGAAAGCAGCGGTTCCTTTTTTTTCGTCGCAATGATTTTGATTCTTTCTTCGGCTGTTTTCCCCTCATAGCCAGGCAGGAACATCGCTTTGAGCGAGATAGGGTTGCCGGCGGGAGGAAATTGGCCGGCCTGATTGGCCCGGACGAAGTTGTCGGCCAGATGCGCATTGGGCAAAAGCAGCGTTACGGACCCGTCCGCGGCGACCGAAAAAATATAGACGTAGGCGTCTTCGCTGACGGTATAGAAAATTTTCACCTCGTCGCCTTCCCGCAAATCGGATTTGGAAAGCGACAGCTTCACGGACAGGCCCTCGCCTTTTTCGGGATACACGGGCTCCACCAGGGCTTTAATCCGGATCTTATACAGATTTCTTTCCTGGGCATCCCAGTCGGAGAAGAGAATTTTTTCTTTGGTGATTTTTCCCCGAACGGCAGCGTAGATCAGATCTTCGGCCACCTGGCTGTTGGANNCTCTCCCTGCAGGGCCTCACCCTCCGCGGTCACCCAAACCGGCTTTTCCGCAGCAAGGCTGATCAGGGGAAATATCACTAAGATAAGCAGTACGAATAATTTTCTCATCATTTTACTTCCTCAGGCTGAATCTATCTTTCAGCTTTTTCACGTCCGGACTGATGGAAGGGCTTTGCTGAACATTGAGTTGCTTGGCTTCGTCCTCGACTTGTGGTGAGATGTGTTCGTAAATTTCCGCAATATCTTTCTTTCCGTCCTTGATTGCTTTCAGAAAATAATAGGTAAAGACGCCGTGCCCCTTATCGGGAGACGATGTCGAAATCTGGCTGCTCTGCGTTGCGGACAAAACGACCATATTGGAAGATAAGGCTCCCGTCGATGCCATCATGACCAAAGGACGTGCGCCTTTGGCCAGGACGCTTCTTCCGCCCGCGCCGGAAAAGCACGAATCCAGAACGACGATCACTTCTTTGGCTTCCAGTTTTCCTAAGTTTTCATAAAGTCGTTTTAGAGAATAACCGGTTACCGGCAGATAATTAGGATCGCCATCGTAAGGCACCAGATAGGCATCACCACTGGCAGGTTCCGGCGCGCCATGACCGGAAAAATAAACAATAACCGTGCTGTCTTTTTTCATCCGGTTAGGCAGCCAAGCCTCCAGAGATTTTTCAATATCCGTTTTTGTGGCTTTTTCATCGACAATCAAATCGATATTGCGTTCCTGAAAACCAAGAGTCTTCAAATAGGCTTTTACAAGAGTGGCATCACTTCGTGAATAATCGGATTTTGGAATGCTGCGATAATTTTCAATGCCGATAACTACGGCATAGGCATTGTTTCTGGGCTCTGTGGTGATAGCGGGAATCTCATCAATATCAGATTTAATGGCGGAAGCTCTGATATCCTTACGCACTGCAATTTGCGTCTTTCCTTCCCGGAAGCTCTTTGCTACCAGAGCGACACTTTGGGCGGCATCGTTTGCTTTGTTTCTGATCAAGCCATTGATGGCAATATCGGGGTCTGCACCTTTCTCCAGCAAAAGTTTTATGGTCTCATATTTACCCCAATAGGCCGCCAATGAAAGAGGCGTATATCCTGCTGCACTAATGGTATCGATGTCCGAACCCTTGTCAATTAGCAACCTTATAACATCGTTGCAGCCTCCTGCCGCCGCTGTGTGCATAGCTGTTATTTTCATAGAGTTGGAAGCATTCACATCCGCACCTCTTTCCAACAAGAGCTTTACTGCCTCTATGTGGCAATTACGGGATGCATAAGCAATGACAGTGCCATATTGCGCCACCTCATTGATATTGGCTCCATCGTTAAGCAGTTTTTTTAGTGTTGCAATATCACCTCTTTCTGCAGCGCTTTGAAGTGGTGGTACTCCGGCACATCCGGCGAGTATGTTAAGCAAAAACAGGATGAAAACGGTCCCCAATAATTTCCTCATGACAGTCTCCCTAATTTATCGAAACTCCGGTAGCGCGCGAATTCCTTGATACCCGTTACGCGCTTAAGGTTTTCTTATTCCTTTGGCGCAATCAACTGCGGCGTCTGTTCGTTGTTGTATTGTTTGCGGGCGATGCGTTGCACCTGGGGTTTGANNAAATCACCCAGGGCGGCACGATCGTTTATCAGCGTTATTACATTTTCTTCGGGATATCCCATGGCTTTCGTCAGATACTCGCTGACGAGCCTGGCATCGCTTACGGCAAAATCTGCTTGCGGGAGTTTCTGGCGGTAACTTTCGATGCCGATGACAATGGCGTAATGGTTTCGATGGGTGCGGGCCACCACCGGGGGAAGATTGTCCACATCCGATCGGGGTGTCTGCCGAGGCTGCATGGCCGGAGGCGAAGCAGGCCGGTCATGGGTTTGAACGGTTTGCAGCAGGGCAGGCTGCCGGCTTTTGTCAATCAGTTTGGCGTTTTGAAATGCTTCGGGAAGCACGTTGACTATCCTGGAGCGGCTGGGGCCGGATTGAGCGGAAATCTTGATGTAATACTTGCGACCGGCATCAACCTGCACCGGCAGGTAATCGTCGGAGAGATACGCGGACAGGGCCGATGGCGCCAGATGAGAGGCAACATAAGAAAAGCGATGCTCTCCCGGCTCCAGGGCAATCACCAGAAAATTGTTCACGGCCAATGAACCGCCGATGCGCTGCTCATCAATATAAATATGGTACATGACGGCGGATCCCATAAACAGGTTGTCCCTGTATACATAAAGCAGAGCCTTGTCCGGCGGAGGCGGCATATTTTTAATGCGCATCTCCTCCTCCGAAGGGGCCAGTGGGACGGATGCGCAGGCGTACGTGAACAGCAAAAAAACGATCATCGGCAAAAAATGGAATAATTTATTTTTCATCGGACAGATTTTCTCTTTTCTTTTCCTAAATCGCGGCTTTTAAGACCCGCCGTTCTGCAGCGAAAAGAGGACGCCGAAGCATGAACTGAAAAAAACCAATTTTAAAACTAACGTCTTCTAATTATTTCACGGCAAAGCGCCAGATAATCCTCCGCACCGTGGCTTCTCGGAGCGTATTCGAAAATGGACTGGCCGAAACTGGGAGCTTCGGCCACCGCAATATTTTCGCGAATCACGTTTTTAAAAACCCGGTCGCCGAACCGCTCGCGCACCTTGTCCATGATGGCGTTGTTGAGCCGTTTGCGGGCATCGAAGCGCGTGGGAATGATCCGATACACGGGTCCATCCTTGTTCAATTTCTTTTTGACGTCCTCGATCAGGGTCAAAAGCCGGCTCATGCCTTTGAGCGCCAGAAACTCCATCTGCAGTGGTATAAAGACCTCGTGGCAGGCGACCAGGGCGTTCACGGTCAGAAGCCCCGACGACGGCGGGCAGTCGATGATAATATACTGGACATCGGAAATATCGGCCAAACGACTTTTCAGAATCATTTCCTTTTTGGGAAGCGCGGATAATTCCGTTTCCAGCCTCCCCAGATTCAGATTGGCGGGCAGCACTTTCATCCCTTTGATTTCCATAACCGCGCCGGCAAGCGGTGCGGTGCCGTTCATGACCGAATAAATCGTGCCTTCCAGATTGTGGGCATCCAGTCCCAGAGAATAAGTCAAATGCGCCTGCGGATCAAAATCGATCACCAGAACTTTTTTCTTAAGCAGGGTCAGACCGACGGCGATGTTGAGCGCGCAGGTCGTCTTGCCCACGCCTCCCTTCTGGTTGCAAAAAGCGATAATGTCGGGATGGGTCATGATCATATCTCCTTATATATCACTTTGAGAACAAAGGGTTGCAACCATCGCTGCAGGGTGGCAAGTCCCCTTATTCCGGTCTCCCTGAGCGCCGGACACCGTCTGATCACGGAAGCTTTGCTATGAAGTCCTTAATCATGGACGCAATCTCGGCGGGTTTTTGCATGGGAATCAGATGCCCGGCGTCGGCCACCGACCCGTAACGCCCCTGCGGTAAAATCGACACAGCCCGTCGGATATCCACCAGTCCTATGTTGGTGCTTTTCTCTCCTTCAAGGACCAGCACGGGACATTCAATTTTGTCAAGAAGTGGCCAGGGATCACAGCACCAACCGCCCATAAACATGGAGGCTTCACTCTCCGGCGTGCAGGTGAGCTGCATGTCGCCCGCCTGCTGCTTTTCCATGCCATACCGCACATACAAATCCAGAACTTCCTTGTCCCAGTCCGAAAACAAAGAACGGGATTGCAGATAGGCCAAAGCTTCGTCTTCATTTTGCCAATAATTGACGCGCTTGATTGATTTGGCGGCCAGGGGATGATCCTCGACTCTGGGGGTCAATTTGTAAAATTCTTCCGGCAGATAGATAGGTTCTATCAGAAACATTCCCCGCGGTTTTAAGCCAAACGCGGAAGCGGCAATAGTTGACACGGTGGCCCCCATGGAATGACCGACCATCACGTGGTTTTCTATGTTTTGCGCGCGACAGAACGTGGACAGATCCTCGGCGATCACTTTCCAGCTCAGCCCCCCTTCTTGCGGATTGCAGGAACGGTAACTGCAGATATAAGGAGCCCAGACGGAATATTCCGGAACAAATTGCTCAATAATCGGGTGCCACAGCCAAGGCAAAAATCCGGTGGCGTGCGTGAAAAGTATCTTCTTCTCGCCACCCGCATAATACAGATAAGGCAGCTCGGCGCCGCCCACATCCTGGTGTTTTAACGCCGGTATTTCTCTTTTCATAAGCAGACAAAACCTCTTCCGGTAAGCATAAACAGGGTAGTCATCAGGCTAGCCGCCCCATCGTCAGAAAACAAAAACAGCGGCGGCAACCACTGTCGTATAATTATTATCGATGCATATTTTTGACTGGGTCACATTCAGCGTCCGCACGATCTTGCCGCTGATTTTAAATATTTCTTTTTTCTCGTCCCAGCTCTCATCCACATTGAAATCGATCCCCAACGTGGAGGCCAGCATGGCCGCGGCCAGATCTTCGGCATGATCGCCGGTTTGTTTCTCCGTCAGGCCAAAGGCGTGATGCTCGCTGATGTAACCATAGGACGATTTGTCGGCGGGAATCGCACAACCGACCGATGCAGCCAGAAGTCTTTTGGGTTCGTTCGAGCAGCAGCGGCTCATCACGCAATAGGTGATGGCGCCCGGCGTCAGCGACTTGAGCCCCTGCGACTTGGGAATCATTTTGCAGCCGGGTGGAAAAATGCTGGACACCTGAACTAAATTGCATTTTTCAATGCCGGCATTGCGCAGGGCGCGCTCAAAGGAATGCAGCTCATCCTTGTGCGTGCCTACACCCTTGGTGAAAAAAATTTTTTTGGGAACAAAATCCTGCATCGTCATCTCCTTTTGCAGCTCATATGCGGTTTTAATATGGGCAAACGATCAATCATTTGACGGATCCCTGCTGCCTCGCCGTAATTTACACAAAATTCCCGAGAATGCAAAATAAATGATCAGGAAATCCGCAAACCGTTTATCTTGCCTGAAACAAAAAAAACGATTATAGGGAATATCAGGTTAAGCTTAAGGATATCTCCATGAAAAGACTTTGCAGTCCCGTCGTTGTTTTGTTTTTGATTTTATCAGGTTGTATTTCCGCGCCGGACAACATCCGGGATGTCCGGGAATTACGCCAGGATCACGCCTCTTATTTCACCGGCATCACCAAAAGCGAAGATCCGTTGCCCGCGGCCGTTCAAACCCGGATGGATGAAGATTACAACACCATCTATTTTTCCGTCTGGCACCAAAACCGTCCATTTCATGCCCTGCCGGACAGAGTCTATCATGATTTCAAAAAATACAGCCTCAAACCCGGTTACGGGGAAAATAAAAAGCTTCATCCACCATCCTGGCTGAAAAAGCTTCAAAACAATGCGTCGCTGAATAACTACCCCAACACCCTGTCTCGCGGGATAACCACCAGAAACACGAATTTGAGGGAACTGCCAACCAGTTCGCCCCACTTTAACAGCTCTGACGGCGACAGCTCGGCCTGGCCTTTTGATAACCTGCAGCGATCTTCCGTCTCCGCCAACACACCGATTTTTGTCTGTCATGTCAGTGCGGATAAATCCTGGGCGCTGGTGGAAACGTCCTTCACTTATGGCTGGATTCCGGTTGAAGATTTCGCTTCCGTGGACGACGAATTTGTAAAAATCTGGGAATCGGGACGCTTTGCGGTCATCATTCGCGATCAAACATCCATTCTTGATAAAAAGGACCGTTTTCTCGTCCGGGGATCGGTGGGGCATATTTTCCCCTTCATATCAAACGCATCGGACAAAATGCAGCTATCCGTCGCCGTGGCTGATCGACACGGAAAGGCTGTGATTCAACGCGGTTTTGCGCCGGCGGACGCAGCCGCGGTAAAGCCGCTACGCTTCAATCCC
>DNYQ01000279.1 GCA_003506745.1 Syntrophaceae bacterium | reverse complement strand
TGAATCCCAAGGCCCACCTGCGGAAAGCGGTGACCATGGATCAGGTCCTGGCGGCCCCGATCATCGCCTGGCCGTTAGGGTTATTTGACTGCTGCGGCGTCAGCGACGGTTCGGCCTGTGCCATTGTGACGACGCCGGAGATCGCCCAGAAACTGGGCAGAAAGAAGAAGGACCTGGTGACGGTCAAGGCAGTTCAACTGGCTGTCAGCAATGGTTATGAAGGCGGATTCAATGAGTGGGAAGGAGCGAATTTCGTCACCACGGACAAATGCGCGGCAGCCACGTATAAGGAAGCCGGGATCACGAACCCGCGCGAGGAGATCAGCATGTTCGAATGTCATGACTGTTTCTCCATTACGGAACTCGTAACCTACGAGGATCTCCACCTCTCGGAGCGCGGCCAGGCCTGGAAAGATGCTTTAAACGGCATGTACGACCGGGACGGAAAAATCCCGGCCCAGATCGACGGGGGCCTCAAGTGTTTCGGACATCCCATCGGAGCTTCGGGATTGCGGATGATTTATGAAATGTATCTGCAGCTTCAGGGGCGGGCGGACAAGCGTCAGCTGGCAAATCCGCGATACGGTTTGACACACAACCTGGGTGGTTTCCCTCACCAGAACGTGTGCGCCATTTCCATCATAGGAAAGTATGGAAAATAATTTTGTCCGACGCGGATGAGCCTTGCGCCGCGGAGGTGATGGAGCCGCTTCCATCACCTCCGCGGCCTTCTCCGATAGGATCAGTTTCTGTAAAGAGCTCAAAAGCGTCATAACCATGCATGTTAACGAGGAGACAAATTGATGGAGATTATCAATTATACGGAAGAACACCGAATGTTCCGGGACACCTTTCGGAAATTCGTAGCGAATGAACTACTTCCCCATGTCGAGGAATGGGAAGAGGCCGGGATTGTCCCCAAGAGCGCCTGGAAGAAAATGGGGGAGCACGGGTTTCTGGGCATGTCCGTTCCGGAGGAATACGGCGGCGCGGGAGCGGACTTTCTGTATTCGGTGATTGTCACCGAAGAATTGGCGCATTCAAATTTTTCAGGACTTGCGGCGCCCCTGCACACCGATATTATTGTTCCCTACATCATGTCCTTCGGTTCTGAAGAGCAGAAGCAAAAATATCTTCCCGGCTGCGTCACCGGCGACATCATCACGGCGGTGGCCATGACGGAACCCAATACCGGCAGTGATCTTGCCGCGATCAAAATGACAGCCGTGGAGGGCGACGAGGACATTGTCCTGAACGGCCAGAAAACCTTTATCAGCAACGGAATCAACTGTGATCTATGCATTGTGGCGGCAAAAGATCCGGCGTGTGCGGACCCCCACAAAGCGGTGGATCTTTATATTGTTGAGGCCGGTACGCCCGGTTTTGAGAAGGGCCGGCGGCTTAAAAAAGCCGGTTGGCACAGTCAGGACACGTCCGAGCTTTATTTCACGGACTGCAGGATTCCCAAAAGCAACCGTCTGGGCGACAAGGGGACCGGATTCCTGAAACTCATGATGAAGCTTCAGCAGGAGCGCCTGGTCTGCGCCATCGGTGCCATCGGCGCCGCCGAATACATGCTGGAGACCACCATCAAGTATTGCCGGGAACGGACGGTTTTTGGAAAGCCCGTTTCCAAGTTTCAGGTCAATCAGTTCACCCTTGTGGAATGCGCCACGGAGATCAAGATCGGGCGGACCTTTGTGGACAAGTTGATTGTGGATCATATGGAGGGACGGCAGGTCGTTATCGAAACGTCGATGGCCAAATACTGGATCACGGATATGGCCCACCAGGTTGCGGACAGATGCCTGCAGTTGCACGGGGGTTACGGGTACTGCGATGAATACGGGATTTCAAGGGCCTGGCGCGACAGCCGGGTGAGCCGGATCTTCGCCGGAACCAATGAAATCATGAAGGTCATTATTGCCAGATTTATGGGGTTATAGCCTATGGCCGGACCACTGGAAGGTTTAAAAGTTCTCGACTTTACGACTCTTTTGCCGGGGCCGTATGCCACCATGACCCTGGCTGATTTGGGAGCGGATGTCCTATCTGTTGTTTCAGGAAGCCGTCCCGACCTGGCTGCTGTAACACCACCGTTTATCACGGGAACGGCCCTGTCCGTTGCTTCGGCCTATCTGGGTCGTGGAAAAAGATCCATTACGCTCAACCTGAAAGATTCGAGGGCTATACAGGTCGTCAATCGTCTCCTGGAAGAATACGACATTCTCCTTGAACAGTTCCGTCCGGGAGTGATGGCGAAGTTTGGCCTGGGCTTTTCCCAGATCAAGGAGAAATTTCCGTCTCTGATCTATTGCTCTCTGACGGGATATGGCCAGACGGGGCCACTCAAAGACAGAGCGGGCCATGACATCAATTATTTATCCCTCGCGGGACTCATGAGCTATGCGGGGCGCAAAGATGGCGGGCCTGTTCCCATGCCCATGCAGATTGCCGATGTGGCTTCAGGGTCGAATAACGCAATTATCGCAATTCTGGCCGCGGTCATCCACAGGCAGAAGACGGGAAAGGGCCAGCATCTCGACATATCCATGACGGACGGGGTTTTCGCTTTCAATGCCCTGGCGGCTGCAGTCTATCTGGCGGCGGGTGAAATACCGGAAAGGGAGGGTTTTTTCCTCAACGGCGGTTCACTTTACGATTTTTATGAGACGGCGGACCATCAGTATATGAGTTTCGGCGGTCTGGAACCGCAATTCTTTTCCGCCTTTTGCCAGGCGATCGGGCGTCCCGATCTGATTGCCGGCTGGATTATGCCGCCGGATCTGTCCAGGGTTAAAGAAGAGATAAGGACTATAATCCGCGGGAAAACCAAGGCCCAATGGGAAAGCATTTTCGACAAGGTAGAAGCCTGTGTTGAGCCGGTGGTTTCTCTGCCGGAGGCCATTAACGGCGCTCTGGCCAGGGAACGGGGCTGGACGGTCGAGGTTACTTTGCCTGGTGGAGCCACCGTGAAACAGCCGGCCTGTCCTTTCAAATTTTCAGCGACGCCCCCCGCGTACGGTAATACGGGCGTAACGGCAGGAACGCACAACAGGAAGGTTTTCCTTGATCTGGGATATAGCGAGGAAGAGATCGATGAATTTCAGAGGACAGGACTTTTTTCGTGATGCTGACATTCTGAAAACAATTTATCACCATTAAAACGGGAGGTTATTATGGCAGACAAAACAAAAGTAGGGATGGTGTTTCCCCCTTACACCTTCGAGGTGGAAAAGGGAAAGATCGCCGAGTTCGCTATGGCCGTTTCGCAGAAGGAAAGCAAAAGCCAGGTGAAACAAATTTATGTCGATTCCGGGAAGGCAAAGGCGGCGAGTTACGCGGATGTTATTCCAACCTCCACATTTCAAACGTGCTTTTTGCTCTGGGGCGGCGGTGGATTGATGCCCTTGCTGCAGGCAGCCGGTATCGACCTGGTCAGGCTGCTTCATGGGGAGGAAGAGTATGAATATCTGCTCCCCATTCATCCGGGCGATGTCATGACCGGGGTTACCAGGATTGTCGAGATGTATGACAAGGAGAATAAAGGCAAGCCGGGGAAGTTCATGGAGTTTACCGTTTTGGAAGCGGAAATCAGAAATCAGCGTGGGGAACTGGCGATTCGCGCCCGCACAATTTTAGTGGAGAGATAGGAGGAGGCCATGACGAAATCATTAACGTATGAGAGCATCAACGTTGGCGACGCGATGCCGACATTTACTTCGGATCCCATTACCCGAACGCACCTGGTCCGCTATGCCGGAGCTTCGGGGGACTTCAATCCCCTTCACCACGACGAGACGTTTGTCAAGTTGTTCGGAATGCCGAGGGTGATTTCTCATGGGATGTTTGTGATGGGGATTGTCGGGCAGGCCATCACGGATTGGATCGATGACAAAAATTTGCGTAAATTCGGCGTCCGGTTTTCCGGGATGACGGAACCCATGGATTTGGATGACCCGAACTCCAAGGACAGGGCAACGATTGTCGTCACCGGTAATGTGGTTGAAAAGTTTGAGACGGACGGTGAGAAAAGGATGCGTTGCAAGATCCAGGCGGCGGACAAACTGGGAGGCGTGAAACTGACGGGGTCATTTATTGCAGCACTGTCATAAGGACGGTCACCGCAAACCGCTCCCGGCAATACAAAGGGAGCGGTTGACGACTCCTCGCTCCGCCCTGCTTTTCCACACCATAACATCAAAGAAACTGTCTTGGAGGTGGCGTCAATGATCGATGCAAAGTATCAAGAGCTTACCGAAATGCTGGAAAACGCTGTCCCGATTACAAAGAAAATGGGTATTCGCATCGTGGAGATGCAAGACCGCCATGTCAAGGTGCTTCTCCCTTTTGAGCCGAACATTAATCATATTGGTACGATTTATGCGGGTTCTCTCTTCACGGCAGGCGAATACATCGGCGGTCCGATTTATGTGGCCTCATTCGATTATACGAGATTCTATCCCATCGTCAAGGCCATCAACATTCAATTCCGCCGACCGGCAACAACAGACGTAACGGTTGAAGCGACGCTAAGCGAGGCCGAGGTCAACGCCATTCANNCAGGGGCTTGGGGAACCAAGACATTAATCGATTATTTCAACGAACATGTTCGGAAGGATCCTGAAAAGATCTGTCTCGTTGATCCGCTCAACCGGGAAGCCCTGGTGGGATCAAAGCCTGAAAGATTAACCTACCGGCAACTGGATCAGGCAGCCCGCGCCGTGGCGGAGGGACTGTTGGCCAAGGGCATCAAAAAGGATGACATCATCATGGTTCAGCTTCCCAATACATGGGAATTGGCCATGCTCTATTTGGCCGTCACGCGCGCCGGCGCCTTAATCTCGCCGATGCCCATGCAATGGCGCTTTTCGGAGCTTAAGTATATCGCATCCATGACCGATGCGGCGGCGATTATCACCACCGACACCTTCGGCGGTTATCAACATATCGACATGGCCGGGAAGGTGCAGAGCGAAGTCCCTTCCATCAAACACATCCTGACGCTTGCGGACATTCATGAGATGGCGAAGGGCCTCGTCACGGGGAAAACCGACGCAATCCGAATAGACGCCAACGATGTTTTTACCCTTTGCTGGTCATCGGGAACAGAAGCCCAGCCGAAGGGCTGCCCGCTGACGCACAACAACTGGCTGTTTCTGGCCGCCTTGTGCTTCGAGACAGTTCCGATCAAACCCGGCGACACTTACATCACGGCGGGGCCCCTGGTGAATATGGCCTCCATCGGAACGGTGTTTATCGAATGGCTCAAGGGCGGGGGAAAGCTGGTCCTCCATCATCCCTTTGACGGACCGACCTTTATTCTGCAGCTGATTATGGAAGAAGTTCATTATACCCTCCTGGTGCCGGCGGTCATCAACGGTCTCTTGAAGCACCCCAATGTGGATCAGTTTGACCTCAGTAAGATAAGGGCGATCACGCTTGGGTCGGCGCCGCCGTCTTTATGGTCTGTCCAGGAACTCAAACGCCGATGGGGCATTGAGTTCGGCAACATCTGGGGACAGAATGAGGGAACGGGCAATATTTCCGGTATTTATAATATTCCCGATATGGAGATGAGGGTCGACAACTTTCCTCAATATGGAAAGCCGGGATCGTCATGGGTTGGCAAAGACAGCCAACTTCGACATATTTCTTTGAAAGTTGTTGATCCGGTTACGCAAAAAGAGCTTACCCGGGAAGGGGAAGTCGGCCAGCTTTTCTATAAGGGGCCATGCGTCATCTCCGGTTATTTCAAGCGTCCCGATCTTTCCGCCATTGCGTTTGACAAAGACGGATATTTCAATACCGGAGACCTGTTCCAGATCAAAAAAAATGACTGCATCGGATTCTTTGATCGGACGAAAGACATCATCATTCGCGGCGGTTTTAATATCAGCGCGCAGGAAGTGGAAAACGTCCTGCTGGGGCATCCGAAAATTCAGGAAGTGGCCGCGGTAGCCATGCCTGATGAAATCATGGGGGAAAAAGTCTGTGTTTATGTGGTGCCCAGGGAAGGCCAGACCGTGACGCTCGAGGATTTGTCTTCGTTCATGAAGGAAAGAGGCATGGCCATCTACAAGACGCCGGAACGCGTTGAGCTTATCGAAGTCATTCCCCGGAATCCCGTGGGGAAGATTATAAAAAACGTCTTGCGGGAAGACATCAGAAAAAAACTTGCGAAAGATATTTAGGGGGTAATCGGATGAATCTGATATTGGATAGTCGGGATCAAAAGTTTGTTCTTCAGGAATTACTCCATACGGAATATCTATGCCGGATGCCGGTATGGTCGGACTTTTCTCCGGATATGTTTGACATGGTTCTCAATGAGGCCTAGCGTCTGGCTGTGGAAAGTGGCGCCTTACAAGGTACCGAAGGTCATTCAATTCATGACGGCCCTGCCGTTGAGTGCCGTGGGTAAGGTGTTGAAACGTGAACTGCACAAGATCATGAGTATCGAAAGAGAAAATTAAAGGAGATAAAATAATATGAGCAACACGGTTTATGAAATCAAAGAATCGTCCATCGCCGACCCGGGACCGCTGGGTCTGGCCTGCTTCGCGCTGACAACCTTTTGCCTGAGCATGGTCAATGCCGGCTTTGTGGATAAGTCGGCGACCATCGTGGTGATTGCCCTGGCTCTGATTTACGGCGGCGCGACACAAATTCTGGCCGGAATGTGGGAATTCAAAAAAAACAACGTCTTTGGCGCCACTGCCTTTGCCTCCTATGGCGCTTTCTGGATATCCCTCGGCGTCTTTGACCTGCTGGCCACTTTGCATCTGGTCACCATACCCGCCGAGGGCGTTTGGTTGTTCCTGCTTGCCTGGACCATTTTTACCTTCTACATGTGGATCGGCACCTTCGGCACCAACAGGGCGCTCATGGTCACATTTACGCTGCTGCTTGTCACTTTTATTTTACTGACCATTGGCGCAACCGGCAACCATACCGCCCATACGTTGGGTGGTTATGTCGGCATTCTGACAGCGATCGCGGCGTGGTATACATCGGCTGCGGGTATTTGGAATACCGTATTCGGGCGCGTTGTTTTGCCGGTGGGAGCCTTGAAAAAGTGATCCGGACTTTTCGGAAAAGGGAAATTCAGATTTCAGCAACCGCAATGAACGGACGAGAATTGAAAACAGAAATAAATAATTAAACGATAACGGAGGTTAAATGTCGGAAAGTATGAAATATTCGAATATTTACAAAGAATCTATCGAGCAGNNTTTTGGGGTAAAGCCGGGGAAGCTATCCACTGGACCCGGAAGTGGGACAAAGTCCTTGATGACAGCGGCAAGCCTTTTTACCGCTGGTTTGCCGGCGGCGAATTAAACACCTGCTACAACGCATTGGACTACCATGTGGAAAACGGCCGGAAAGATCAAGTGGCCATCATCTACGACAGCCCGGTGACCAACACCGTCCGCAAGATTTCATACGGCGAACTCTTGGAAAGCGTTTCCGTTTTTGCCGGCGCCCTTTCCGGAATCGGGGTTAAAAAAGGCGACACCGTCATCATCTACATGCCCATGATCCCCGAAGCTTTGACCGCCGTTCTGGCCTGCGCCCGCATCGGCGCCGTCCACTCCGTCGTCTTCGGCGGATTTGCCCCCAACGAACTGGCCATCCGGATTGACGACGCCAAACCCAAAGTCATCGTATCCGCCTCCTGTGGCGTTGAAGGCAAGAAAACCCTGGCCTATAAGCCCCTTCTGGACGAAGCCATTAAAATCGCTTCTCATAAGCCGCAAAACTGCATTATTTATCAAAGACCCCAGGTAAAAGCCGACCTTACCCCCGGACGGGATATCGACTGGGACAACTTTGTCAAAGGAGCCAAACCNNTCCGGCACCACCGGCAAACCCAAGGGCGTCATGCGCGACAACGGCGGACACGCCGTCGCTTTGAAATGGTCCATGAAGCACATTTACGACGTCAAACCCGGCGAAGTCTTCTGGGCGGCATCCGACGTCGGCTGGGTCGTGGGCCACTCCTACATCATCTATGCCCCCTTACTCTATGGCTGCACCACCATCGTCTATGAAGGAAAGCCGGTCGGCACCCCCGATCCCGGCGCCTTCTGGCGCGTCATCTCCCAGCATAACGTTTCGGTTCTGTTTACCGCCCCTACCGCCTTCCGCGCCATCAAAAAGGAAGACCCCAATGGAGATTACCTCAAGAAATACAACATTGCCTGCTTAAGATACCTCTTTCTGGCCGGTGAACGTCTTGACACCGACACCTACTACTGGGCAAGCGATATGCTGAAAATCCCCGTCGTCGATCACTGGTGGCAGACGGAAACCGGCTGGCCCATTGCCGCCAACTGCATGGGGATAGAACCTCTGCCCATCAAGGCGGGGTCCCCCACCAAACCCGTCCCCGGCTACAACGTCCAAATATTAGACGCGGACGGCAACCGTCTGCCCAACGGAGAAGAAGGATCCGTCGTGATCAAGCTTCCTCTTCCGCCCGGCTGTCTGCCCACCCTCTGGCAGGACGACAAGCGTTATCTGGAATACGTCACCGAAAGACCCGGCTATTATGTGACCGGCGACGGCGGTCGTTTTGATACGGACGGTTATCTCTTCATCATGGGGCGCATCGACGACGTCATCAATGTGGCCGGCCACCGTCTTTCCACGGGCGCCATGGAAGAAATTGTTTCCAAACACAAGGATGTTGCCGAATGCGCCGTGCTGGGCGCGGAAGATCAACTCAAAGGCCAGGTTCCCGTCGGTTTTGTGGTTTTAAAAGCCGGCGTGGACAGAAAACATGAAGATATCATTAAAGAACTTGTCCAGATGGTGCGCAATGAACTGGGCGCGCTGGCCTGCTTCAAGGAAGCCGCCGTGGTGAGAGCCCTGCCCAAGACCCGTTCCGGCAAGACGCTGCGTGGTACGATGCGCAAAATCGTGGACGGCAAGGATTATGTCGTTCCCTCCACGATTGACGATCCCGCGGTTTTATCGGCCATTACGGAATCAGCCAGGGCGATCGGGTATGGGAAGAAATAGAATAGAGAAGTGTAGAGTGAAGAGTGACGAGCAACGAGTTAAAAGCATGTCATGGTGAGCCTGTCGAACCATGAGGTGTAGGGAACGGTCGCGACCGTTCCCTACAGGTGTTGGAAAATTTGAATCCCGGTTTTTTTTATTATTTCTTCGCGGGAAATTCCGCCTGATCGTAAAATAACCGGTTGCTCCGTTGTGGCGTCAATGATGGTGGAGCCCGCGGAACCGCTCGTTTTCCCCAGATCAACGACAGTGTCAAGTCTATCGCCGAGCTGAGCGATCACCTGATCTGCTGTCGCGCATTCCGGCGAGCCGGATAAATTTGCGCTGGTTGCCGTTAAAGGTTTTCCGGCTTTCCCGGCGATTTTTCGCGCCGCGTCATGGCCTGACAACCGGATGCCGATTCTGCCTGTGTCAGCTGTGAGTAATGGCGAGACGCTGCCGGCAGCCTCAAAGATAATGGTCAACGGCCCCGGCCAGAAAGCGTCCATCAGCTTTTGAGCGGCGACAGTCACTTTACAAACCAATGGATAAACATCTTGAGAATGGCCGATAATCAGGGAAATGGGGTTGTTAAAATTCCGGCCTTTGATCTCGAAAATTCGGCGAATGGCCTGTTTGTTGGTCGCGTCCGCGCCGAGGCCGTAGATGGTTTCGGTGGGGTACGCAATAACGCCGCCGCGGGAAACGATGGCGGCGGCGACGTTGATGATATCTTCTTGAGATTGACCGGCGCTGACTTTCAGGATTTGAGGCATGAAAGGTTTTCCTGCTTTTTTTCCACGTCCCTGGCCATCTTCGCTACATAAGCGGAGAGCTTGACACTTAGGGCCTTATCTTCCAATGCCAGAAAACGCAGGGCAAAAAGCGCGGCATTTTTCGCGCCGGCTTTTCCAATGGCCATGGTCGCCACGGGAATGCCTCCCGGCATCTGCACGGTGGAGAGCAGCGCATCCAGACCATTGAGGGATGTAGCGCTAATGGGAACGCCGATGACCGGAAGCAGGGTTTGTGAAGCAATGACCCCGGCCAGATGGGCGGCTGCGCCGGCGCCGACAATGATGATTTTCACGCCTCGAGCGGCGGCCGTTTTGGCGAATTGGGTGGTTCGTTTGGGCGTGCGGTGTGCCGACGTTAATATCAACTCATGGCCGATGCCGAATTCGTCAAGAATTTTTGCCGCCTCGGTCATGATGGGCAGGTCCGAGTCGCTGCCCATGACCACGCTGACCAACACATTCTTTCCGGCGCTTTTGGCTTTCATGCAGGCTCCTTGGTAAAGACATGAAATAAGTGTGTAATTTTGATCGTCCTTAACGCACTTAAGTCGCTTTTGCAAGATGGTTTTTGCCTGGTTTTTGCCTTGACATATCCGGCTATAATCTTTAAGGTTTCCCTGACCAATTCTAAAGGAGACGAACATGAAAAATAAATTAACAGCGATTATGGATACCAATAAAGGAACCATCCGGCTGAAATTGTTTGCCGATCAGACGCCGGTGACGGTGGGCAATTTTGTCAATCTGGCGCGGCGCGGATTTTACAACAATCTGAAATTTCATCGCGTGATTCCCGATTTTATGATTCAGGGCGGTTGCCCGGCAGGCGACGGCCGCGGCGGCCCCGGTTATAAATTTCAGGATGAGTTTGTCAAGGAACTGCGTCACGGCAAACCGGGCATTTTGTCCATGGCCAACGCCGGCCCCCGGACCAACGGCAGCCAGTTTTTTATTACGCATGTGCCCACGCCCTGGCTGGACGGCAAGCATACCGTGTTCGGCGAAGTGGTAAGCGGCGCGGATCAGGATGTTGTCAACCAGATCGTGCAGGGGGATAAAATCCACTCGATCATGATCGAAGGCGATATTTCGGAACTGATGGAAAGCGTCAAGCCCATGCTGGATCAATGGAACGCCGCACTGGATTCGAATTTTCCCAAATTGCCGAAAGCTCCGTCATAGAAATATTCAGATCCATTTACGATCCAAGAGGCGATTGTGAGAACATTGCAAACGACCCCGGTGCGGATGGTGGAAAAAGGCGGCCCGATTAACTTCGGCACTTATCGCACGCCATTCAGGAATGCCAACATTCTTGATGCGCCCCTGTATTCTTTTCCTGTGCCGCGCTTCTGGAAGAATTTTCGTCTGAAGGAGTGGCAGCATTTCGGCATCATGACTCCCACGCACTATTTCGGCATGGTTATTTTTGACGCCAAATTTTCGGGCGCTTCTTTTTTCTATGCGTATGACCGCTTAAAAAACATCTGTTTTGAACATCAGCGGCAGGTGAGGGGAAAATCAGTGCATGTTGCCGGCCAGCTTTATGATGACGCCTGCCGGTTCGACGCAGAAGGCTACCGCCTGCGCTTTGAAAACAAGCTGGATCATGGTTATCACCGGATTTTAGTCGATATCGACAGCGACTCGGAATGTCC
>DNYQ01000010.1 GCA_003506745.1 Syntrophaceae bacterium | reverse complement strand
CTTCGGTCTGGGCGAGCGTCGGCATATCGAGAAAGGCCAGAACATTGCGCAGATGCTGCTGCGCCAGGGCCGTGCCGATGACGCCGATGGAAACGCCCAGGATGCCGGCCGGTTTTCCCGCCCAGGCGTTCTGACCGTAAGGGCGCGACGCGTTGTCCAGCGCGTTTTTAAGCACGCCGGGGATGGACCGGTTGTATTCCGGCGTGACAAACAAAATGCCGTGGGCGTCCCTGATCTCGCTTTTCAGGCGCTGCACGGGTGCGGCCTGGCGAGCGTCGTCGTCCTGATTGTACAGCGGCAAGTTGTCGATCTGCAATTGCTTGAACGTCAATTCCGGCGGCGCCAGTTTCACGACCGCATTGGCCAGTTTAAGATTCCATGAATCCCGGCGAAGGCTCCCGACGATAACGGCAATTTTGTACACACTCATAATCGTTCTCCTTTTATTATTTATTTATGATGTCCGCCAAAGCGTCGGCCGAAGCGCCGAAATAAACTTTTCGGCCGATTTTTACGATCGGGCGGCGGATGAGGCGCGGCTCTTTCAGCATCAGATCGATCAAATCGTCGCCCTGGAGTTGATCCCGGTCCAGAGACAGTTGCTTGAAACTGGGGCTGCGGAAGCTGAACATGTCGTCAGGCTTGCTTCCCTGGAGCAGCACCCTGATCTCGCTGGCGGTGAAGGGATTTTTAAAAAAATCACGGTCGTTTACATCAACCTTCTTTTGCGAGAGAAACTCCCTCGCTTTCCGGCAGGTGGTTCATTTGTGCCAGCAATAAAAATCTACTTTCATACGAAGACAGTCTCCTGTTCTTAAATTGTAAACAGGCCCCGGTCGTAAATCACGATTTTTTTACCGTTCGTGAGATGCGCCGTGACGGTTTTGGGCTCCGTGTTGACGAGGTCCCAGTGGAGGGCGGAATCGTTGAATCCCAGTTTTTTCCTGAGCGCCGGGGTCAGGCGCGCGGGATCGCCGCTGAAGGTATCGCTGTAGGATGAGCCCAGCGCCACGTGGCAGTTCCCTTCCTTCCCGCCGAAATTTTCATCGAAAAGCGTTTCCGCCATGAAACGGTCGATCCGGGAAAACCGCTTATCCGTCAGGGAAAACTCTCCCAGCCGGTTCGCGCCTTCGTCCATGGCAAGCTGTTTTTTGACAAACGTTTCTCCCTTTCCGGCTTCGACCCGGACAGCCTTGCCTTTGGCAAAAGTGATGCGCACATTCTCAACATAGTTGCCGCTGCGGAACGAGGGGAGGTTGGCGAAATAAAAGCCTTCCGTTCCACGCCAGTCGGGCGATACAAAGACCTCGAAACTGGGCACATTATGGCCGGAAACGCCCGCCCACCTGCGCTTTTCGCCCGGCGTAATCCGTAAATCCATGTTGGCTGATTCCAGGTGAAAGTCTTTGACCGAAAGTGAACTGAGCCACTTTTTGACGGCGGTGGCCTCTTGGTGAATCCTCTTCCATTCCCCGACGGGATTATCCTTGTCGAGATAACAGCCCTTGATGACCTGCTGGGTGTATTGCCGAAGCGTCATTTTGGCCTGGCGCGCCAATTCCTCCGTGGGAAGCAGGCAGAGCGTCCAGCTGTATTGGCGCCGCTCTTCGCGACGGTCGAGAATATCTTTAAGCGCCTTGCGCGAAACAACCGCCTTGCCGATTTTGGCCGGATCGATATCCTTGAGGTGGGTCAGCGATTCGGGTGCGTGGAGAAAGATGCGGCCGTTGATCTTTTTGTAGAGATCCTTGTCGCCGGGGGCGAGAAAGAGCAGTTGTTTGGAATCGGCTTTCCGGTAAAAACTTTTTTCCATACGGCATGTGGCGCCCATCCGCTGCACGGGGTGAATGCCCATGTCCAGCAGCCTGCCGTAAAGGATTTCAGCAAGCCCGAGCGCCGGCAGGTCATACTGAATCAAGACAATTTCGTTTTTCTTCAGAGCGGCTTTTTTCGCCGTGGCGAGCGCCCACAGCAGGACGTCCGCGTAATTTTCAAGATTTTTTAGAGAGAGCATGTTTGTTGTTTTCCTTATGTTAGCGGTATTTTTCATGCCGTGAAAAAATTATAAGCGAAAGTGCTGATCATGTCAATAATGATTCACTAATTTTAATGGCCGCTCAAGCGGATGTGACTTGGGTAACAACCCGTTGAATTTTACCACCCTTCATGATAGCTTGCCCGCAAAGAGGATGCGGAGGGCCCCACCGGGGCTGAAAGGAAAAATTTGAAATATTATCCGGTATTCTGGGACATCACGGGGAAAAAGTGCGTTGTGGTCGGCGGCGGCGAGGTGGCGGCCAGAAAGGTTTCGCGCCTTTGCGACTGCGGGGCGAAAGTCTGCGTGGTGAGTCCCCGGCTTGTTCCGGAACTGGACGAAATGAAAAAAGAAAAGCGAATCGAACACATCCGGGATGCCTATTCGGGTGAATATCTCTACGGGGCAACGCTGGTTATCGGAGCGACGGATGACGACACCATCAATGCCGCCGTCGCCCGGGACGCCAAAACCAAGGGGATTCCGGTCAATATCGTGGATGATCCGCAAAAATGCGATTTTATTCTGCCGTCTTTGGTCGAAAGGGGCGATTTGACAATCGCCTGCGGCACCGGAGGAAGCTCTCCGGCGCTGGCGCGTCGTTTGCGTGAAGAACTGGAAGCCGCCTATGGCGAGGAATACGCGACGCTGCTCGATATTCTGGGGCAGTTGCGTGAAAAGATGGAAAGAAATACGCAAACGGGCAGGGTCTGGTTTGATCGGTTGATGGCGGCGGGACTGTTGGACCAAATCCGGAAAAAGGACGCAGGGGCGATAAAAAAGATCGTCCGCGACATCACCGGCGAGGAGGTGCATATTGACTAGCGTGGAAGGAATTCTGTTCGCGGCGGCGCTGCTATGCTGCGCCTTGGCCACGGCGGGTTATCTGCTCTCTTTGCTGGTGAAGAAAGTCACGCTGGCCAAAATATCCACCTGGATTCTGGCCGCCGGCTTTGTCGGGCTGACCCTGAACCTTTTTTCAGCAGCCACCCATGCAACCGGCTGGAGCAATTTCGGTTCACGCCATTTCCTGTCGATTTACGCCTGGGTGATCGCCGGTATTTATCTGGGCCTGCAACTGAAAACAAAAACCCGGCTGCTGGGCGCTTTCATCGCACCGTTTATTTTGCTGTTTCTGATTGCCGCGGCCGGCCAGGGATCGGATAAAAATCTTGTGCCGCCCCAGTGGCAGGGGGGACTCACAAGCCTGCACCTGGTGCTGGCGATTGCCGGGGAGGCATTGTTTGTTCTGGCCTCCGCGGCCGGAGCGATGTTTCTGATTCAGAACCGCCTTCTTAAACACAAGAAACCGGGCTCGCTCGGCCGGTTGCTGCCGTCGCTTGGCGATCTGGACAGGATTAACCACCTGGGACTTTTGTGGGGATTTCCCCTGTTGACAATCGGTATGATCGGGGGCGCCGTCTATGCCGCTTTTGTCTGGGGCGGGCCGTGGCCTGCCGATCCTAAAGTGATTTGGTCTTTTGCCGCCTGGATCGTTTACGGTTTCCTGCTGCATCAGCGTCTGGCGATCGGCTGGAAGGGTTCACGAATGGCGGTGTTGTCCTGCATGGGATTTGTTGTGTTTTTATTATCGGCCCTGGTGATCCGGTTTTGCCTGGCAACCGTTCACAATTTTATTTGAAAAAGATGATTGTATTAGTCGGATTAAATCATAAAACAGCGCCGCTGGCCGTGCGCGAAAGACTCTTTGCCGGATGTCAGGAGCAGGTCAACCTGCTTGGCGA
Source organism: Syntrophaceae bacterium (assembly GCA_003506745.1). GTDB lineage: Bacteria > Desulfobacterota > Syntrophia > Syntrophales > Smithellaceae > UBA8904. Next base: position 11,230 of record DNYQ01000010.1, on the reverse strand, counting down.
TCTAAGGGCGATTGACGGCGTGCGGGAGGTCCTGCATCTTTCCACCTGCAACCGCGTGGAGCTGGTTGCTTCCGCGGAGGAAACGCCGGCCGTGATGGACGCGCTTAAATTCTTTCTGGCCGGATATGGCGGTCTGACGGACGACGAAGCGTCCTCCTGCCTGTACGGGTATCGGGACCAAGAGGCGATCAGGCATTTGTTTCGCGTGACGTCCAGCCTGGATTCGCTGGTGATGGGCGAGGCGCAGATTCTGGGCCAGGTGAAAGACGCCTACCGGCAGGCGCTGGCGCAAAACGCCACCGGCATCGCGCTCAACCGCCTGATGCACCGGGCATTTCGGACGGCCAANNTCGCCAACCGGTCGCTGGCCCAGGCCGAATTGCTGGCGGAAAAGTATCACGGCAAAGCCGTCGGCCTGAACGCTCTTGACGAAGCGCTTTGCGATGCGGATATTGTAATCAGTTCCACCGGCGCGCCGTCCTATATCGTAACCGAAGACAGGGTTCGCCACTGTCTGCGCAAGCGCAAAAACCGCCTGCTGTTTTTAATCGATATTGCCGTTCCGCGCGACATTGATCCGGCGGCGGACGGCATTGAAAACGTTTATCTGTATAACATTGATCATTTGCAGGACATGGTCGATGAAAATATGAAAAACCGCCGCCGTGAGGCGCTCAAGGCCGAGGCGATTGTCGAGGAGGAGGTGGCGCATTACACCGACTGGCTGAAGGAACTGGAGGCCGTACCCACCATCGTATCGCTTCGGAGCAAGGCCGAGGGCATCGTGCGGATGGAGATGGGAAAAGCGCAAAGCTGGCTTTGGAATCTGGAAAGCACAGACCGGGAAAAAGTTGAAGTCCTGGTGAATGGGATTGTCAACAAGATCCTGCACGCACCGGTAGCGGTGATGAAGGAAGAAAGCGCCGAGTTCAATTCGCAGGACATTGTTGCGGCGGCAAGGCAACTCTTCCGGCTGGATGATTAGGAGTTTTATGAATATTAAAATTGGAACAAGGGGCAGCAAATTGGCGCTGGCGCAAACGAACTCAGTCATTGAAAGCTTAAAGAAATCAGCTCCGGAAATCACAGCCGAAATTTGTGTGATCAAAACCAGCGGCGACGTTATGCAGGATGTGTCGCTTTTACAAATCGGAGGGCAGGGCGCGTTCGTCAAGGAAATTGAAGAGGCGCTTCTTACCGGCGCCATCGATCTGGCCGTCCACAGCATGAAGGACGTGCCTGGAGAAATCCCGGAAGGGCTTCAGTTTGCGGCTATTCTGAAACGCGAGGATGTACGGGATGTACTGGTGTCGCGCGGCAGAATCAAGATGGAGTTTATGCCCAAAGGCGCGAAGATCGGCACCGGGTCGCTTCGCCGCGGCGCGCAGATCAAAGCCATCCTGCCGGACATAGAGATCGTTCCGTTGCGCGGCAATATCGACACACGTCTGAAGAAAATCGAAACGGAAAACCTCACCGGCGTCATTCTGGCGGCGGCGGGGATGAAGCGGTTGGGCTATGTGCAAACCATCACGCAATTTCTGCCGGTGGAGTTGATGCTGCCGGCGGTCGGTCAGGGCGCGCTGGGTTTGCAGGTTCGAAAAACGGACAGGGATTTAGCGGGGATATTGTCCAAGCTCGATCATGCGCCGACAGCCGTCGAGGTAGCGGCGGAGCGGTCCTATCTCCGGGCGCTGGGGGGCGGCTGCCGTCTGCCGATTGCGGCTTACGGTCTCATCGAAGCGCAGCGGTTGACGCTGCAAGGCCTTGTCGCCGCGCCGAATGGAACCCATGTCATCCGGGATAAAGTCTGGGGCGGGCTTTCCGAGGCGGAAGAACTGGGCCAAAAGCTGGCCCTGATGATGATGGAGAAGGGCGGCAAAAAACTTCTGGATTTAATGTGCTGAAATGAAAAAAGGGAAAGTCTATATTATCGGCGCGGGTCCGGGCGATCCGGGGCTCATCACACTCAAGGCCGTCGAGTGCCTTCGGCTGGCTGATGTGGTGATCTACGACAACCTTGTCAATGAGGATCTGCTCAAATACGCTCCGCCGCATGCCCGGTTTATCTATGCGGGGAAAAAAGGCGGGGATCACACCCTGTCGCAGGATAAGATCAACGCGCTGTTGGCTGAAGAAGCATTGGCGGGCAACACGGTTGCCCGTCTTAAGGGAGGCGATCCTTTTATCTTCGGGCGCGGCGGCGAGGAAGCCGAAGTGCTCGTTGGGTCCGGCGTTTCATTTGAAGTGGTTCCCGGCGTGACGTCGGCCATTGCGGTTCCGGCTTACGCGGGCATTCCGCTCACGCATCGGGGGCTGACCTCCACGGTGGCTTTTGTTACCGGGCATGAAGATCCGACCAAGGAGCAAAGTGATATCGACTGGCAGGCGCTGACCGGTATCGGCACCCTGGTCTTTTTGATGGGTGTGAAGAATATCGGGCAAATTACAGAGGCGCTGATGGCGCGCGGCAAATCACCCGCCACGCCGGCGGCGCTGATTCGCCGGGGTACAACACCGCACCAGGAAACGATTGCCGGCACACTGGCCACCATCGTCGATCTGGCGAAAGCCAGTCATTTTAAACCTCCGGCCATTCTTGTCGTTGGTAAAGTGGTTGATCTAAGCGACACACTGCGTTGGTTTGACACCCAGCCGCTCTTTGGCAGAGGGGTTGTCATAACCCGTCCGGAAAAACAGGTGGATGATCTGGCCCGGCTGCTGGCGGCGCAAGGCGCGTCTCCCATAGCCTTTCCGACGATCCGCATCGAACCGCCTTCCGACTGGCGTGAGCTGGACAAAGCGCTCGAGAGACTGGAAATATACGACTGGCTGATTTTCACCAGCGCCAACGGCGTTCATTTCTTTTTTGAGCGTCTGCGGGAAAAGGGCGGGGACGTTCGCCGCCTCAAGGGGATTAAAATCTGCTGCATCGGCCCGGCCACGGCCGCACAGATTGAATCCAGAGGCATCCGGGTGGATCTGGTACCCGGTGAGTTTATCGCTGAAGGTATTCTCAAATCGTTTGCGTCGATGGATTTGGCCGGTCGGAAAATTCTCATTCCGCGCGCGGAAAAAGCCCGCGATGTTTTGCCTCAGGGTTTGAGGCGGCAAGGCGCCGAGGTTGATGTTGCCGTTACATACCGGACGATGAATTCGGGCAGAAAGAAGGAAGAACTGCAAAGGTTCATTGACGCGGGCGAAGTGGATGTCATTACCTTTACCAGTTCCTCAACGGTGACAAACTTTGTCGAAATCATGGGCGCCGATTACGTGCTGCCGCCTTCCATTAAAATAGCCTGTATCGGCCCGGTGACGGCGGCTACCGCGAAAAAAGCCGGCTTCTCCATTGATATAGAACAGGAGCAATACACGATGGATGATCTGGTGCAGTCTCTCGTCCATTACGTCCGGAATGCATTGCCCCGGACGGGTGAGGAACCCCTATGATCGGTATTTCCAAATTATACTGCGGGGCGGTGGAACCCTCCGATGTGCTGCGCTACAACCGGCACTCCGGAAAATTGCCGTCGCACCTGCTGCAATTTTCATCGGATAAGAAACCGGTGGTGGTCTGGAACATGACGCGCCGCTGCAATCTGAAGTGCATCCATTGTTATTCCAATTCCGCCAACCTTGACTATCCTGACGAATTGACCACGGAAGAAGGGAAGAAACTCATCGACGATCTGGCGGCTTTCGGTTCGCCGGTGATGCTGTTTTCCGGCGGCGAACCCCTGATGCGGCCCGATCTGCTTACGCTGGCGAAGTACGCAACCGACAAGGGAATGCGCGCGGTCATCTCCACCAACGGCACCCTCATTACCAAAGAAATCGCCACCGAGCTCAAAAAAATCGGTCTTTCCTATGTCGGTGTCAGCCTCGACGGCCTGCAGCCGACGCATGACCGCTTCCGCGGGATGAAGGGTGCCTTTGAACAGGCCATTCAGGGCATCCGCAACTGCCGGGAGGCGGGCATCAAGGTGGGGCTGCGCTTCACCGTCAACAGGCACAATGTGGCTGACGTGCCGGACATGTTTGATCTGCTGCGTCGGGAGAAAATCGAACGGCTGTGCTTTTACCACCTGGTTTACACCGGTCGCGCATCCAAACTCCGCGAGGAAGACCTGCCCCATGAGGAAACCCGCCGGCTGCTGGATTTAATTGCCGCGAAGACCAGAGAAATGTTCGATGACGGCTTTGCCCCGGAAATCCTCACCGTGGACAATCACGCCGACGGGCCGTATCTGTATTTGAAGATGAAAGAAGAAAATCCCGGGCGCGCCGGAGAAGTTCTGGAATTGCTCGAAATGAATGAGGGCAACTCCTCCGGTGTCGGCATCGGCTGTGTAAGCTGGGACGGCGAAGTGTATCCCGATCAGTTCTGGCGCAACCAGTCTCTGGGGAATGTGCGGCAAAAACCCTTCAGCGAAATCTGGACGGATGAAAAAAATGAACTGCTGATGAAATTGAAGGACAAGAAGAAATATGTTCACGGCCGCTGTGCTTCGTGCGCCTGGCTTTCGGTTTGCGGCGGCAATTTCCGGGCGCGCGCCGAATCGGCAGGCGACATCTGGGGACCGGACCCCGCCTGTTATCTGACCAACGAAGAGATTTCCAAAAAGGAGGATTAAATCATGCAATTTCCCGACTATCGGGGCCGCAGGTTAAGAAAGAATGATCATTTTCGCCGATTGGTTCGCGAAACAAGGCTGGCCGTGGACGATCTGGTCTACCCGCTGTTTGCGGTTCCCGGCAAGAGCGTCAAAAAGCCGATCCATTCGATGCCCGGTCAGTTTCAATTGTCGGTGGATTATCTGGCCAAAGAAGTGCGTGAGGCTTTTGAGCTGGGCATCCCGGCGGTGCTGCTTTTCGGCATCCCGTTCCAAAAAGACGAACAGGGCAGCGGCGCTTTTGCCGGAGACGGCATTGTGCAGCAGGCGGTCAAACGGATTAAAAATGAAGTCCCCGACATGCTGGTCATTACCGACGTCTGCCTGTGCGAGTACACCAGCCACGGTCATTGCGGCATTCTGGAAAAAGGCCGGGTGCAAAACGATCTGACGCTGGAAGTGCTGGCGGAGACGGCGCTCTCGCAGGTGAAAGCCGGCGCCGACATGGTTGCACCCTCAGCCATGATGGACGGGCAGATTGCGGCCATCCGCGAAGCGCTCGATGAAAATGCGCAGGAAGACATTCCGATTATGGCTTATTCCGCTAAATATGCCTCCTCGTTTTACGGACCGTTCCGCGAGGCGGCTGAAAGCGCGCCGCAATTCGGCGACCGCAAGGCCTATCAGATGGACCCGCCCAATTCCGATGAGGCGATCCGGGAAATTTCCCTGGATGTTTCGGAAGGCGCGGACATCATCATGGTGAAGCCGGCGCTGCCATACCTGGATATCATCTGCCGGGCCAAACAGGAATTCGATCTGCCGCTGGCGGCCTATAATGTGAGCGGCGAATATTCGATGATCAAAGCCGCGGCGCAGTTGGGCTGGCTGGACGAAGAAAAAGCCATGCTGGAGAGTGTCACCGCCATTAAAAGAGCCGGCGCGGACATCATCATTACCTATTGGGCCAAAGACTTGGCAAGATCGCTGAGGAAGTAAAGAGTAAGTCAGGAAATACGGAAGGGGTTTTGGAATCTATTATGGAGCATTTATCACACGCCCACTCCCCCCGCCCCCCCCACAAGGGGAGGCGAGATCATGTCCGCATGATTGCGTGGGAAGTGACGCGCAGTTGCAATCTCAACTGCAAGCACTGCCGCGCCGCGTCACATCTGGGACCTTATCCGGGGGAACTCTCCACCGACGAATGCCTGCGGCTCATGGATGATATCGCGGGTGTGTCGGAGCCGGTCATTATTCTGACCGGCGGCGAGCCGCTTTTGCGGCCGGATATTTTTGATATTGCCGCCTATGGAACCCGCAAGGGTTTGCGCATGGTCATGGCGACGAACGGCACGCTGGTGGACCAGGCCGTTGCACTCAAGATGATTGAAAGCGGCATTCAGCGGGTGAGCATCAGCATCGACGGCCAAGATGCAGAAAGCCATGATGCTTTCCGCAATGAGGCCGGCGCGTTTGCCGGCGCGATGCGCGGCATTGAAGCCATGAAATCGGCCGGGATGGAATTCCAAATCAATACGACCATTACAACAGCCAATCTGCACCAGATTAAAGCCATTCATGATCTGGCGCTTGCGGTTGGAGCCGCGGCGCATCACATCTTTTTGCTTGTGCCCACCGGCCGCGGAAAAGATCTGGCCCAACAGGCCATTACCGCCGCCGATTATGAAGAAACATTGATGTGGTTCCATCAGGAAAGCCTGACGTGCGACATTCAGCTCAAAGCCACCTGCGCGCCGCATTACTTCCGCATCATGCACCAGAACAAGCCCAAAGGTGCAAAGCCCGTGAAAAAAGCGGGCGGACATTTCCATGAATCGACCAGAGGCTGCCTGGGGGGCATTACATTTTGCTTTATTTCGCATGTCGGGCAGGTGCAGCCCTGCGGCTATCTGGAGCTCGACTGCGGCAATGTTCGGAAACAAAGTTTTGGCGAAATCTGGGAGAGCTCCGAAGTGTTTCGCAACCTTCGGGATTACAGCCGGTACAAGGGCAAATGCGGGCGCTGCGAGTTTATCAAAGTCTGCGGCGGTTGCCGGGCAAGGGCTTATGAGGCAACCGGTGATTATCTGGCGGAAGAACCGCTGTGTTTGTATGAGCCAAACTATGGACGCAATCGATAAAAAAATACTCAATATGCTGCAGAAGGAGTTTCCGCTTACGGAACAGCCCTTCATGGTGGTTGCCGGGCGGTGCGGCATCAGCGAAGACGAAACGATTGCCCGTATCCGGAAAATGAAGGACACAGGGATTATCCGCCGGATCGGCGCGGTGTTTGACGGAAAAAAACTGGGGCGCGCAAGCACGTTGTGCGCGGCACGCGTGCCGGAAGACAAGATCGATGCCTTCGTCCGGGTTGTTAACGCCAACAGGGGCGTGACGCATAATTACCGGCGCAGGCACGAATACAATATCTGGTTCACGGCAACCGCTGAAAACGCCGAAGCGCTGGAAGCCTTTCTGTCCGACGTAAAGAACAAAACCGGCATAACGGACATTCTGGATATGCGGGCGGTCAGAACCTTTAAGATTGACGCTTCCTTTGATGTGTAGGGTTGATGACGGATGGATGAACAAAAGAAAAATCCCCTGCTGGCTCTGGTGGACGGCAGCAATTATCTTTACCGCGCTTATTACGGGATTCCTGCGCTCACCAATTCCAAGGGCTTTCCCACCAACGCCATTTATGGTTTCACCACCATGCTGATGAGGCTGCTCAGGGATCTTAGTCCGGACTATATTGTTGTGACCTTTGATCTCAAAGGGCCGACCACGCGCCATGGAGAATTTGAAGATTACAAAGCCACGCGCAAGCCCATGCCTGATGATCTGATTCCGCAGGTTCCGTTCATCAAAGACGTCATTCGTGGTTTTTCAATTTGTGTTCTGGAAAAGCAGGGAACGGAGGCGGATGACCTGATCGGAACACTTACGGTTGCGGCGCGTAAAAAAGGATGGCGCACGGCCATTATTTCCGGCGACAAGGATCTGATGCAACTCATCGATGACCGGGTGACCATGGTCGATACGATGAAAGACAAAACCTATGATGCGGCGGCCGTGAAAGAAAAATTCGGCGTGGGGCCGGAAAAGGTGGTGGAAATTCTGGGGCTGATGGGCGACACATCCGACAACATTCCCGGTGTGCCGGGCATCGGACCGAAAACGGCCCGGCGGCTGATTGAGGAGTACGGTTCGGTGGACGCCGTCATTGAAAACGCACAGAAGCTGCACAACGTGAAGCTGCGCGAGAGTTTCCGGAATTATGCCGATCAGGCCCGGCTCAGCCGGCAGCTCGCGCTCATTCGCACGGACATTGAGATGGATTTTCATCTTGATGACGCGGCGCGCAGGGAGCCCGACCGGGAGACGCTGGCCAGGCTCTTTGGTGAATTTGAATTTTCTTCGCTTTTGCAGCAAATCAAAATAAAAGCTGAAAAGCCGGTTAAATCCTGCAAAGTCGTGGCGGACGACGAGGCGCTTTCGGAACTGATGGCCGGGTTGCACAACAACCCCAAAATCGCCTGCGATATGATTCGGGAGAAAAACCCTCCGCAGGAATTAATCGGCATGGCTTTCCGGGCGGGAGGCGACTCGTTTTATCTGCCGCTGGGACACACCCCTGCCAAAGAATCGTTGGATCTCAAAGAAACCTTTACTTTGCTGGCATCTTTTTTTACCAATGCTGAAATTGTCAAATACGCTTACGATTTGAAAACAACACTTGTTTCCATGCCGGATCTGACGATTCGGGCCGGCTTTGATTTACAATTGGCCGCTTATCTGCTCAATCCGGCCAGGCATTCCTATGCGCTTGATGAAATGGCGTGGGAATATCTTCACGAACGCATCAGCACTCCGGATGACATTGCCGGCGGCAAGGGGAAAACCTATGCTCTGTCGCTGGTGCCCGTGGATAAAATGGCCGCCTATGCGGGTGAACGCGCGGAAGCGATCATGGCGTTGGCTGAGGTCCTGGAGGACAGACTCGAAGAAGCAGGCGCCGCATCGCTTTATCGCGATGTGGAAATGCCTTTGCTGTTCACGCTTGCGGCGATGGAGAAAAAAGGCGTTCTGGTGGACACCGTCCTGTTGAGGCAGATGTCTCATGAGTTGGGGCAGTTGCTGTCCATATCCGAAGACAAAATTCACCGCCTGGCCGGAGAAAAATTCAACATCAACTCCCCCAAGCAATTGCAGGCCGTTCTTTTCGATAAACTCAAACTCCCGAAAGGCAAAAAAATTAAGGAAGGCTATTCAACGGATGTCGATGTGCTGACGGATCTGGCCCGCAGCCACGAATTGCCCGCCGAGATTCTGGCTTATCGTTCTTTGTCCAAACTGAAGTCCACTTACGTGGATGCACTGCCCGCTTTGGTTAATCCCCGGACCGGCAGAATCCACACCTCCTATAACCAGACGGTGGCGGCGACCGGCCGGCTCTCGAGCAGCAACCCCAACTTGCAGAATATTCCGATCCGGACACTGGAAGGCAAAAGAATCCGTCAAGCCTTTATCGCGGCGCCGGATTGTGTTTTGATCTCCGCCGATTATTCACAAATCGAACTGCGGGTGCTTGCGCATTTGTCCGAAGACGCAACGCTGCTCGAAGCCTTTGCCACCGATGAAGATATTCACACGCGAACGGCGTCCGATATCTTCGGCGTTTTTCCCGAAATGGTCAATCCGGATATGCGTCGTCAGGCCAAAGTCATCAACTTCGGCGTTCTTTACGGCATGAGCGCGTTCGGCCTGGCGAAGGAGCTGGGTATTTCCCAGAAGACCGCCCAGGCCTACATTGACGGCTATTTTGCCCGCTATAAAAAAGTCCGCGACTATCTGGACGGCATTCTGGAGGGCGCAAGGCGCGACGGTTTTGTCTGTACGATCCTGAATCGCCGCCGCTACCTGCCCGAGCTGCAAAGCCGGATTCCATCCGTCCGCCAGTTTGCTGAGCGGATGGCGATTAATGCGCCCATCCAGGGCTCCGCCGCCGATTTGATCAAAGTGGCGATGGCCAACATTGACCGTCTCCTGACCGGGAAAAATCTGTCGGCCCGTTTGATTATGCAAGTGCATGACGAACTGGTGGTTGAGGCCCCGGTTGAAGAAAAGGAAGACGTTATGGCGCTTGTTAAAAAGGAAATGGAAGGCGTGATTAAACTCAAGGTGCCGTTAAAAGTGGAGATTGCGGCGGGATCTAACTGGGACGAAGCGCATTAGCAACGAGGAGGTTTTATGACGAAACGATTATCAGGGATTCTTGTAATGATTTAAGTCGCAATAATCATTGATCTTATTCCAAAATGTGTTATACGAATAACAAGTTTTATGTCGTTTTGGTTCATGGAAGCGGATGCTGAAGTTGTAAGGCCCTTAAAAATGCTTGAATGTCTTGTCCTTAAGGTCATGGGTTAGGGGTAAAATCGTATGAAGAAATCGCCAGCGAACTTGCCGGTTCATCCCAAAAAGAAAAAACTGAATTTAGCCCTGCAGGGCGGCGGCGCCCACGGCGCCTTTACCTGGGGCGTGCTGGACAGATTGCTCGATGATGAGCGCATTGACATTGAAGGCATTGTCGGTACCAGCGCCGGAGCGGTGAACGCAACCATTCTCGCTTACGGTCTGGCGGCGGGTGGCCGCAAAAAAGCAAAGGAGCTGCTCAACCGTTTCTGGATAACGAATTCAAAAAACAGCCAGTGCTCTCCTTTTCAACCGACCGTCTTCGATAAAATTCTGGGCAGCAAGGGGTCTATTGAGTTCTCTCCCTATTGGCAGATGTTCGATATTCTTTCGCGCATGTTTTCACCCTATCAATGGAATCCCAACAATAAAAACTTGTTCAAGGATATGCTTGAAGACCTGATCGACTTTTCCGTTCTGCAGAAGTCGCGCGAGATTCGGCTTTTCATTTGCGCGACCAATGTGTTGACCGGCCGCCTGAAAGTTTTTGAAAATCGCGAAATAACGCCGGAAATGATTCTGGCTTCCGCTTGTCTGCCTTACCTGTATCAGGCGCCTGAGATCGACGGTCAGTATTACTGGGACGGCGGTTATATGGGCAATCCGCCGATTTTTCCCGTGATTTATGATACGGATTGTCATGATGTCTTAATTGTCCAGATCAATCCCATCAATATTCCGGAGGTTCCCCGGAGCACCAATGAAATTTTCGACCGGATTAACACGCTCAGCTTCAACTCCAGCCTGATGCGCGAAATGAGGGCGATTTACTTCGTCACTTCCTTGATCGAGAAAGGCGAGCTTGATGAGTCCAAGTACAAGCACACGTTTATTCACACCATCGACGCCGAGGAGGAAATGGCCAAACTGACGGCGTCGAGTAAAATGAATCTGGATATGGAATTTCTGAATTATTTATTTGATATCGGCCATGCCAAGGCCGAAGAATTCCTCAAAAATCATTACGACAAAATAGGCAATCAATCGTCCACGGATTTAGTGGCAAAATTTTTCTGATTTTCCCGCTGGAAAAAGGTCAGAGCGTCGCGGCTTTCTTTCCCAGTTCAAAAGCCGCGTTTACGGCCATTTCATTTTCGCCGATTTCTCCCTTATCGGTGGCGGAGGCCATGACG
>DNYQ01000129.1 GCA_003506745.1 Syntrophaceae bacterium | reverse complement strand
GAACCTCTCGGGGTTGCGGTCTGGATTGTTGATGCACAACCGGCTCCCGAACTTGCTGTTGCTGCTGACGCTGCGATTGGTGACGCTGCTCACGAACCTCTCGGGGTTGCTGTCTTTCCGGCTGACGCTGGACCGGTTCACGAACCTGTTGTTGCTCCCGATGCTGTGGCTGGAGAGCCGGCGACGGCTGTTGTGATCGCGATTGGGGTTTCAAACCCTGGACACCCCAGGTGTTTTGCTTCTCCCAATGTTTGTTTTTTTCCCAGCCACTCCAGTTTTGTTGAACCTGCTGATGTGGTATTCTCTGGTAGTTCCATGGATGGCCGCCCCAGCGGCGCTGCCTGTAGTCATTCCTCCAACTGGAGGGGATCTCTCTGTAAAAAGCGGGAACGCTTTGATAGTAGGCCCAGCCTGAATTATAGCTTTGCGAGCGATACCAGCGCCCGTCCCATGGACGCCACCACCAGCCACCGTAGAAAAATATGTCCACATCTACATCAGGGACGACATAGACGTAGGTTTCCGGTATCACGACCATCTCCGGAGGCGACGAAAATACAATGCCCGGCGGCAGTGGAATGCTCACGCCTACATCTACCCTTCCTCCCATCGCTGACGCTGAGGTAGGCAATACAAAGATCAGCGTCAGAAGTATTTTTTCAAAAAATAATTTGTTCATCTTGCAGCCTCCGTCAGACAATCTAAATTTAACTTCATGGATCTGTGTTGCCGTGATGCTCGTTTTTCTTTTTTAATGCCGTCCTCCATCTCTGTCATGACCACCTCCTCCCCTGTCATGTCCTCCATCTCTACCACCCCTGCCATCTCTGTCCCACAATACGAAACACCCTCCGATAGACACCAGCAGCATCACTAAAACCATTGCCGACATAATCATTCTCTTCATCGTGTCCTCCTTTGACAAAAACTATTTTGTTGATCCAATTATGCACGACCATCGGCATGCCCATCATGTTTGCCGGCTTACAGTTGCCGGAGTGTGTTGATGTATTGGCTGTCCCGATATTCTTTAAACCACCGTTTCGTGATGGCGCCCGCGTAGGTCTTAATAAACAGGTTTCTCCATTTTCGCTTGATATCTCTCCAGGCAGTAGCCAGCGGAACAGTAAAAATAGCGCTGAGAGGCCGATTCCGGAGCGGCAGACATTCCGTCTGGCGTCTTTCAATAATATGATGAACAAACCGCCGGGAATAAAACACGACAAACTGGATGGGAAAGCCGATGGTCGCCAGAAAAACCCAATTCAGCCAGTTGCCGTAATTTAATTTCCGGCTGAGAAATCCTCCAAGATATTTTCTTTCCATCAACTGCTTCGGCGTGTTTTGTAGATCATCCGGGTCGAGCCCGTCCGGTCTTGGATCGTAACAGAGGAACAGGCCGTCATATTTATCCCAACCGGCCATGGATAAAGGCAGCAGACGTCCTTCGCGCTTAAGCCTGGCTCTCAGTTCGGAACCGGGCAGCGGGACGGCGTTAAGCAGTTGAATGGTGTCGATCTTCGCTTGTTTAATAAACGTTTTAAAAGCGTCAACACGCTCGCGGATTGTAATGCAGGTCCCGGGTTTATTCGCGGGATAGCCGAAAATGAACATGCCGTGCAGATAAAAATAGTTGGAGAGTTTTTGAGAACGGGCAATCAGCTTTTCCACCGTCACGCCTTTGTGCATTGCCCGTAATTCTTCGTCCATCGGGCTTTCGTATCCAATAGCGAGCGTGGTCACGCCGGCACGGCGCATGGCCTCGATCAGAGCGTCATCTTCCGCCGCTTCCGTGCGCACCTGAACAATCATGTCGATCTTTTTTTTGAATTTTCTTTTATAGTCGCCAATCGCGTTGCACAGCGCGATGGCTTCGGCGGGATTCTGGGCAAAATTATCGTCGGTGAAGAAGAAATTCCGGTATCCCAAATCGGCATATTTAATCAACTGCCGTAAAGCCGTATCCACCGAAGCGGATTTATACTTTCCATATTGCTTGTTCACGACACAGAATTCGCAACTGAAATTGCAGCCGCGGCCCCGGTTGATGGGTATGGCACTCCATCTTTTCTTCGCAAATTTAATCAAGGTCAGATCCGTATCGGCTAAATCATTCAAATCGCAGATCGGCTGACGCCTGCCTGTAAAGACATAGGCGCCGGTTTCGTCAAGAAAGCTGATCCCTGAGACGGCAGCTAATCCGGGCCGGTTCAGGGCAACACCATCGTTATCCGTCGCCAGGACGGCCAGCAATTCCGTGATGGTCTCCTCTCCTTCGCCGTGAACCACAATATCAATGCCGGATTGAAGCGCTTCTTCGGGCAGGGCATCGACATGACTGCCGCCGGCAATGGTGATGGCGCCGAACCCTTTGTATTGTCTTGCTACAGCAAATAAACGGGGGACCGCGTTGCTCATGCCGCCATAGAAGAGAGCCAGGTGTGCGGGCTGCCGGGCTTGCAAAAAGGAATGGTCAGGCCCGCCCTGATCCGTGAGCGGCCCGCCGTAATTGTTTTCATCTATCGCGTAAACGTCTTTGCATCGGGGATGATGAACAATCTGGCTCATGACGGCCAAAATACCCACCGACGGCATTTTGACCTTCGCGTAGATATTGTTCTGTGAATGCCTTGGATATTGGGGAATAATTCCGATGATCGTCAATTCTTTTTTCATAATGAAAATTCCTTCCATGAAGGCTCTCTGAAACTGTTGCAGATCAGAAGCAATGCCCGGCGTAGTTAATTGCTGAATTCCCGGATTGAGGCCACATCAGCATTAATTATAGAATATAAAAGCAAATAGTCTGCCAATAGCAAAAGGAACGCCTGCGAGTTGAATTCATCATTTAATAACAACGGATTAGGTCGACGGCGTCGAATAGCTAAAAATCATGAGAGGGTTAAACATCCCTCAGCATTTGGTGGAGCCTCAATATCTTGAGGGAGGGTTTAAGAAGACAGAAGACAGCATGTAGAAGACAGATAGAAGATAGAAGGGATTTTATTCTGACTTCTGTATCCTAGGCCATTGTTCCGATCGTTTTACGAAAACGCGCCAGTGACAGCGAAAACAGGGCGATCCCG
>DNYQ01000005.1 GCA_003506745.1 Syntrophaceae bacterium | reverse complement strand
CCGGCCCCTTGAACCCCATTCAAGGCTCGGAGCTGTCAAGAATTGAATGTAACAACCTAAAAACAAAGAGCTTATCCCGTCGCATCCCGGCTGTGCAGGGTGTGCAGCGTGTGCCCAACGACGCGGGTTTCAGCAGGGCGTTGCTGGGAAAGGGGACACAAAGGGGACACAGAAATCCAAATTGGTCGTGTAGATTTTGATGGTATAGGATTTAGACATGATTTGAAATTAAATGTTGAATAGTTTTTATATGCTGTAACGATGGACTTTTTTCCCCATCCTGTTTGCTCACTCCGTCTGTTGTAACTAATTTTGGCTAAAACATCGGAGGGAAGGAGTCTCCATTGAGCTTGTTAAATGGAATGTGCACTGGTTGGCATGATCTTGTTAAAAACATGCAAGCAAAACAAACGAGTGTGTTTACTTTGGAATTTATATGATTTATCGTATTAATATTTAGCTTAACTAATGTAAATTTGTGCGGTTAAAAATATTATATATGCAAAGTTATTTATTTCTAAATTTACAATGCGGATGACAAGTCACAAATTTTTACGCGAAATTTTTTTTCGCGAATTATTTTTCTAATGATAACTTATGCATTTTGATAAATATTAAGCAAAAATAATTTGAACTATTCGAGAGGTAATAAGTCTGCTTTTTGTAGAAAACCACAGAGTATAGCACCAGGAACATTAAACGAAAATTCATTGATATCATATTTAGCAAAACCATGGATTGTCTCGATAGAGCCACTACCACGACCTATAACGCTGATATTGATGTCATTTAATGACCTAATAATAGATTCTTCAATTTCAATAGTCATAATCTCGAGTAATCTTCCATCTATTGAATCTTGGAATATTAAATCTTTTTGTGCTGGATTATTATTAACATTTACAGACTGAGTCCATATTCCAGTATATGTATAAATTATTTTGTAAATCTCTGTTCCTTTTTTGTCTTTATATTTCATTAATGAATAATAATTTGTTTTTGATGAGTTAATTGGAAATTTTTGACTTTCTATAAATTTATGTGAATTTTTATTATACAATTTTGTATTTCTTGATACCGAGTCAACATCAAATTCATTTTTTGAATTTTGTACTCTTCCTACGCATGACACTAAAGAAAGTGTAATTATAAAATTTAAAATTAGCACACATGATATTCTCATATTGCTACCTTTAAATGATTTTAGCGGGGCTCATTTGTCAATAGTCCGGCCAATCTTCACCACGAATACTCGCTCCCCATGCCTCGGACCCAGTACGAACGCCCTCCCAAAATAATGTCTGTAAAATATCTTTTGAATATTCTTCGACAAGAAGAGAACGCTCTTCTACCGAATATCCAGAAGTATAGCCTTTATTTCTCATACAATTTCCGACTTGATCAGTAAGCATTGTGGCGAGGTCTTTGTTTTTGTCTTTTGGAGTAAGCTCTTGGCACTCACGAAGATCCCCCGCGATATCAAAGTCGGCCCTGGTGTATCCTTTAGGGACATCCCAACTTGTTGCTTTGTTAACGTCCTTTCCGCACCCGGAAATCAGAGCGAGGATAACGAATACAAGCAGCGACAGACAGCGCATAGAAACCCTCTCTATTTCCGCCAATATCAGAAGGGCAAAAACGAGTCCAGCTTTGAAACACTGGGAAGCTCCGTTCAGATGCTGCGGTTCCTGGGCATGGCGCTTGCGCGTTTTCTTTGGGGCGTGGTATGCTTAAGGAAACCATTGGTTTCTTCAACCCCAAGGAGGTCAGACAGCACACCGGAAGTCGCGTCATCGGTTTTGATGGAATCAAAACTGATGACGCTGTGAAATCAAGAAACCGCAAGACTCCGAACGCCGTTTTCCAACCAAACGACCCTGGTTACAATCCAAACGCATCCTTCAGGCCACACTGCGCACCCGTTGCCGGATGAATGGCGAGGGCCTCCTCGTCATTGCCGTCTTCCCCCACGGCTGCCATATCAAACGCTGGACATAGCGCCAGCGGGGCAGCATCCGTTATTGACTGGACTCGCGGGACCATTCCCAGTGGGAAAAGGGCATTTGTTCATCCCGTAATTGCTGCGTGGTGGATTCCGCCACAGGCGACCCTTTGGGTCGCTTTGCCCTGGGGTTTCCCCAGAATATGGCGAATGGATCCCGACAGCCAGCCTGATATGGAATGCCAGACTGACGCGGCCCATGTTCCGCGTTTGCCATTCCACGAGATCGAACACCCCGCCTGTCGGGGTTTTCGTGTTTCAAAAAAGTATCCATTCCCCCCTTACTGCTCTTGCGCTCCGAGTCATCGGGGGTGTTCCCTGAAGGAGTACCAGGGCAACCGGGAGGGAGCACATGGCCGGGAAATCTGATAGTTTGGTCTTTGGGGTGAACCGATGCACCTTGTCGGGCCCGAGAAGTAAGCAGGAAAGAATCCGGGAAACCGCGCGATTCTTTGCCCAAACGCTCCGCGCGGCGCGCATGGGTGCCCAGAAATGGAGTAACCTGAACAATAAGCATTTCCAGCGCGTTGTGGACCAGATGCGCGGGCGAGGGGCGGGGGACGGGAGAATCGCTGAAGTCCTTTCAGCCGCCAGACATGTGTGCAGGGCCTATGGCAATGAGCATGTAAGCCTTGAAAACACTACATTCGGGGTGCACCGAGGCACCATCGCCAACCCGACAACTAAGGCGGCCGACCCGGAAAAGGTTGCACAGGTGCTGCAATCCCTTCGGATGGATACAAGCTATGTTCATGCTCCCCGGGCAGCGGCACAAATCGAGCTGATGTACCAACTGGGCTTGCGGCGGGAAGAAGCGGCCAAGGTCGATTTGGTCAATGACTGGAACCGGATTGAGCACACACTGTTGATACAGCATGGCACAAAAGGCGGCCGCCCGCGGGTCCTTGAGGGTCTGTCCGAACAACAAGAAACCGCCCTGAAGCGGGCCGAGGCTTTCGCCAGCCCATCGAACCGGAAGGGAGTCTATAATCTGATGCCCCAAGGAATGGGCGATGAGTGGCTGCATCGTGTCGACTATGCGGCCAGGACACATGGCATGACCAAAAAAGAAATGGGGTTCACCCTTCATGGGTGCCGTCATGAGCGGTTTCGCAAAATGTACCATGACCACTGTGGATTTTTGCCGCCCAATTGCCATCCTTCACGTGATGTGTTTCAGGAAGAGGCCCAAAAGGTGGCTGGGACAGGCTGGGCAGGTCGCGATGCCGAAGCGCGCGATCAAATTGAAGCCGCGGCAGGACATTCACCGGGACGGCGCGACATATCGAATGCCTATTTGGGAAGCAGCAAATAGGCCTACGCTGCAACCTGGGACGACGTACTTTTGATTTTTCACCCTGCCATCGGCCTTCGGGGGGGACCAGCCCCCCCCGTGACCCCTCCCGCAGGGGCCTGAGGCCCCTGTCCCCCCTTTTTCCGCCCAGGGCTCCAAGCCTGCCCTGGACGGAAAAAGGTTTTTTTAAAAATTCCCCCCTCCAGGTCTTGTCCGCTAGGGCAGCCCGATGGTTTGCTTGGGTCATCAGAGGCAATGATGAACCAACGCCAACCGGCTGCGGGCGAGCGCGCAACAGCATGGATAGCCGTTCGACCGCCCAGGAGCCAAGGAATGATGTGCACCGAACTGAAACTGCTGACCATGGAAGATGTCGCCCGAATCTTGAGGGTCCACCGTTCCACAATCTCGCGTCTGATCGCCTCTGGCGCTTTGCCCGCCCTCTCGATAAGATCCTGTACGCGGGTCCGGGCAACCGACCTGCGCAGGTTCATCATTGACAGCCGAATAGGGATGTCGACGGGAGAAAGCTCGATGGAGCGATGACCTATGGCAACTGTCACTATTGTTGCGCGGAAGCGCACCAAAGGCAAAAGCTACATCGTTCAGTACAAGGTGCCGGGAACTGGCGAGAAGAGGCATCACGCCACGTATCGCACCTGGCGGGAAGCTGATGCTGAACGGACGCAGTTGAAGCAACTGCTATCCGGCGGTCAGGCCCCGGAAGACAGGGCAACAAACGCGAAAAGCCGGAGCACGACCTTCGGGCAGGTTGCCGAGCAATGCTCGGCCGAATGGCGACGGCGGGTGAAGGAAGGAAGCATGAGCGCCGTCACCCTGGCGGGCTACCAAACCTTCCTGGCTCCCCTGGTGAAAGTCTGGGGGAAGCGGCTGGTGTCCAGCCTGACGCAACAGATCCTGCTGGACTATCGGGCGGACGTGGCGGGGAATTTCTCACCCGCCCTATCGAACCGACGCCTGTTCATCGCCAAGCAGGTCCTGTCAAAAGCGCTGCATGATGGCGTGATCCGACAGGACCCTTCGTCCGAGATCCAGTACCTGAGCGAAAAAATACATGAACGGAAAGCGTTCCTGTTACCGGAGCATGTGGATCGTCTGTTGGAGGAGGCGGCTCGCTCGTCCGCTAAACATTATCTGCCGCTGATAATATTGCTGGCGGTTGAGCATGGCTGTAGCCGTCAGGAAATCCTTGATTTGAAGTGGTCGGACATCGACTTCTCATTTCGAGATGAGGGGATGATTCGGTTCTATCGAACCAAGAACCAGCAAGAGCGGCTACAACTGCTGATGCCCCGCACCCGGGCCGCATTGCTGGAAAGGAAGGAACATCTTCAAGAACGCCGGAAGCGGCGGCATATAAAGGTTTGCGGGGACCACGTCCTTGGCCGCTTGAACGGCACGAGGAAGAAGGAGTTTCGAAAGGCGTGGGCAGCTGTTTGTGCGGAACTCGGGATCGACGATTACCATTTTCACGATAACCGGCATACCTTTTGTACGAACATCCTGCTCGTTGGCGGGACCCTGAAACACGCTGCCGTCATGATCGGCCACAAAGACGTGAGTATGACAGACCGGTATTGTAACCTGGAAGGGCTCCTGGACAATGCCGTGCAATTAAAGCTGGCCAAGCACTACGCTGGTCCGCCCGAAGGGGACACAAAGGGAATACAACCCTTAATTCCCCTTCGGAAAACGAAAAACGGCAGGTGATAACC
>DNYQ01000096.1:3815-11749 GCA_003506745.1 Syntrophaceae bacterium | reverse complement strand
AAGGAACTGCATATGAAACCCACATGATGGTACCCGTCACAAAGGAGGATGAAAATAGCTGAGTTCCTATAGACTTGACCGTCGGAATGATTATCCTATTTCCATTTAGGTTAAGATTAAGGATGATGGAGATATGGACAACGGAATCATCATTGATAAGGGATGTGGGCTGGATGTTCACAAAGAAACAGTTCTGGACGGTCTGGCCAAGTGGACGCCGGAGGCGGGAACGCCGCAAGGCGCGGTTATCATCCCACTGCTTGCCAACCTCTACCTTCATCCGGTGGATCAAGCGATGGAGGCGGCGGGATTGATTATGATTCGGTATGCCGACGATTTTGTCATTATGTGCAAAGACGAAGCGGAGGCAAACCGAGCGTTGCACAAGGTCAGCCAACTGATCACGGAAAGAGGATTGGTTTTGCACCCGGAGAAGACCCGCGTCGTGAACACAAACGAAGCGGGCCAGGGATTTGATTTTCTTGGCTATCACTTTGAACGGGGCACACGTTGGCCCCGCAAGAAGAGCCTGAAGAAACTCAAAGACGCGATTCGATCCCATACCGGACGCAGCAACGGCCACAGCCTTCCCGTTATTGCCGCCAATCTGAACCGGACATTGAAAGGCTGGTTTGAATACTTCAAGCACAGCCACAAGTGGACGTTTCGGAATCTGGATGGCTGGATTCGACGGCGACTACGCAGCATTCTGCGGAAACGCAGCAAAAGGGCCAAAGGTATCAGTGGTAAAATGGATCATTTTCGCTGGCCGAATAAAATCTTTCAGGAGCTTGGGCTCTTTAGTCTTGAGGACGCCCATGCTCTGTTGCGCCAGTCCTCAAGGAGGTAAGACCACTAACTGGAGAGCCGGATGCGGGAAATCCGCCAGTCCGGTTCGGAGGGAGGAGCGACGCAAACCAATGCGTTGTTCCTACCCCTATAGTGGATTCAGCAACTTTCTGGATTCCGGTTTTCACCGGAATGACATATTCGATAGAAATTCAAAGCTCTCTATTTGCCTATACTTTTCCTCATCGTTAAAAAAATGATCAGGAGATTTGATTACTAATCTGCAAAGCTAAATAATGGCCTTGCGGCGTCACCATTTGAGTACTTGTCTCCCGAAAAGACTTTGTGCCCCATTTTTACCTTCTTCCCAATCAATTCCATCCCTGTCTTGGATGGATCAATGTCAATCAGATTACCTATTATCCATGGTCCCTCGTCGAGCTCAACCATCACGATGGTATAAGGAAGTTCATTTTCTCTGCCCTCAGGGGCTACCTGAATAGTCGTGAAGGTTACGATCTTGCCCTTGCCGCGCAACTCGGTAACCTCCAGATTAGTTCCGGTGCACTCCTGACAGGTCATCTTTGGTGGACAGGTAATTGTTTGACAATCATTACATTTCAGCCCCATCAACTTATTACGCTTCAGCGCCTCGTTGTATTTTCCAAAAGTAAGCTTATATTCCATGTCGTTCTCCTCCCTGCGAACATACTTATATTAATCAACCTTTAAGATCAGATTGCAAATTACCCCGTCTCCACCTAACGTATCCACCAGCCCTACCTTGGCTCCCTCTACCTGCCTTCCCTGATCCACCAACTCGCCTCTCAATTGCTTTACAATATCATAGGTCTGAGAGGCGCCGGTTGCTCCGATAGGATGTCCCTTGGATTTCAAGCCTCCAGAAATATTTATAGGTATCTTGCCGCCTATCCTGGTCTCGCCTTTCTCCCAGAGATATCCCGCCGTGCCATAATCAGCAAAACCAAGACACTCCGCCGCAATAATGCTTGCAATACTGAAACAATCGTGAAGTTCGCAGACATCTATATCTTCCGGCCCCACGCCCGCCATATCGTAAGCCTGCTTAACCGACAGTTCCCGCGCCCTGATTCTTGGCAGATACTTGTACTGAGAACTCATCCTTCCGGATGATGCCTGACCTGTGCCAACAATATAAACCGGTTTATCGGTAAGCTTCTTTGCCACATCTTCCGAAGCCAGAACAAGAGCGGCCGCGCCATCAGAAAAAGGGCAACAGTCAAGCAACTGCAGTGGTGAGGCAACCATGAAGCCACTCAATACTTTTTCAACCGTTATCTCCTTCCTAAACTGGGCATGCGGATTTTTCGCGCCGTATTCATGGGACTGAACCGACACCATCGCCATCTGCTCTTTGAGCTTTGCAAGCGGTATATTGTGTTTCGAAGAATACAGATGTGCAAGCATGGCAAAATAACCAGGAAAGGTAAGTCCCGTCGGAGATTCGTATCGGCTATCATGTGCCATGGCGAATGTCCGTGTTGCAAGGGGAGTGCCCATAGCCGTAGCTTTTTCCGTGCCGCCGACTAGAACTATATCATACTTGCCCGAAGCAACCCACATAGCAGCGTCTCTTATCGCCAGGGTTGCCGAAGCGCATGCGCCCTCGAACCTGGTAGCAGGAACATTAAGGCATCCTATGTCGTTGGCAATGTAGGATTGTATCATTATCTGTCCCTCGCTGAAATCACCCAAACCATTGCCGCAATATATGGCCTGTATGTTTTTTGGTTTCAAATTTGACTCATAAATGGCTTCCATAGCCGCCTCAGCAAACAACTCTATCCCCGTTTTGGGCGAGTTAAACACGAAATCTGTATGTCCCCCGCCAACTATAGCAACTCTCCTCATGTCTACCTCCTTAACAATTATGTTTGGTGGAATTTTATATGCCACCATTGATGCGATTTGGGGTCTATTTGGGGTCATGTCTATTTATTTAACATTGCTTCTTTTGTTTGTATGATACGCCTTACTGAGGCAAAATGCAACAGCAAATGATCTGCGATTTGCTTCTGGGAAATAGGGAAATAGGGTAGGGAAATAGGGGACACCCTTAAGTATTTAAGGGAGGGAAATAGGGGACACCCTTAAGTATTTAAGTTGACGGCTCAGTCTGATTTTGCTAAAAGAGAAACCATGCCGAGATCAGGACGAATAGACATGCCGGGCGCGCTTCATCATATTATGATCAGGGGGATGGAGCGCAAACAGATATTCCGAAATAACGACGACCGGGAAGATTTTCTGGCTCGACTGGAGAAACTTCTACCGGCAACCCAAACCTCCTGCTTTGCCTGGGCGTTGATTCCCAATCATGCCCATTTTCTTTTTCGGTCGGGCACCGTCCCTATCGCCACTCTCATGAGCAGACTCCTGACCGGCTACGCTGTCTATTTTAATGCCCGGCATAAGCGCAGCGGCCGGCTATTTCAAAATCGCTATAAATCCATCCTCTGCCAGGAAGACGCCTACTTGACCGAACTGGTGCGCTACATTCATCTGAATCCGCTCAGGGCAGGATTGGTGAAAAACATAGAGGAATTGAATCACTATCCCTATTGTGGACACAGTGTTCTTATGGACCATCAAAAACGAGACTGGCAGGAAAACGATTATGTGCTGAGCTATTTCGGAAAAAATCGTGCCAGTGCAATCAGGCACTACAATGAGTTTGTCACGGCTGGTATTGAGCAGGGGCGTCGCACCGACTTGATCGGAGGAGGGCTTATTCGCAGCCTTGGGGGGTGGTCGGCTATCAATAAAAGAGAGTTAAGGGATGCACACATCAAGAGCGATGAGCGGATTCTTGGCGATGGTGATTTTGTAAATGCGTTGCTTGCTGATGCAAATGAAAAATTCGAACGTTTTCATATCATAAGACATTTAGGTTACGATCTCGATAAAACAGCCAGACGGGCAGCAGAGGTCTGTCATGTTGCACTGGAAGAGATCTTTGCCAGAGGCAGGCAAAAAACAAAAGTCGAAGCAAGGAGCGTTTTTTGTTACTGGGCGTCGCGAGAGGCTGGAATTTCTTATGCCGAGATAGCCCGTCGGCTGAATATCAGTCTTCCNNCGCGGCATCGCGCCCACGATTGAAAAGGCCCGCGCCCTGATTCTGTCCGGGTCTGTCAGCATGGATACGCTCCGCATGGATAAAGCCGGCGCACAGGTTTCGCCGGACGCGCAGCTATCCATTAAAGGAGAAGAGCATCCTTATGTCAGCCGCGGCGGATTGAAATTAAAAGGGGCGCTGGATCATTTTGCGCTGGACGTGAATGGCCTTGCCGTGCTGGATGTCGGCGCCTCCACGGGCGGTTTCACCGATTGTCTGCTTAAGCAAGGCGCGCGGAAGGTGTTCGCCGTGGATGTGGGCTACGGCCAGTTGGCGTGGAAACTGCGCGAAGATCCGCGCGTGGTCACGATCGAACGCACCAATATCCGGCATTACAACGGCGCCGATCTTGATGAGCAACCATTGCTTGCCGTCATTGACGTTTCTTTCATTTCGCTCAAAACCGTTATTCCCGCTGTGCTGCCGCTCGTCGCGGATGACGCGCGGATTCTGGCCCTGATCAAACCGCAGTTTGAAGCGCAAAGGGATGAAGTCGGCAAAAACGGCGTGGTGGAAGACGCGGTGATCCATGAGCGGGTGGTTGCGGAAATCGTTTCTTTTTGCGAATCTCAACAGCTGGATGTGGAAGGAACCTGTACGTCCTCTCTTTTGGGGCCGGCAGGCAATAAGGAATTTTTTATTTTAGCGCGGAAAAGAAACTGAATGGAAATCAAACTGGCCAAAACAGCCGGGTTTTGCATGGGCGTGCGCCGGGCGGTGGATACGGTTTTGGACGTTTCCCAGCACGAAACGGGAAAGCGAATCTACACCTACGGTCCCCTGATCCACAATCCGCAAACCATAGAACTCTTGAAAAAACGAGGCATTACGGCCATTAAAAGCATTGATGAAATCAGTGATCGCAACAATGCCCTGCTGGTCATCCGGGCGCACGGCATCGCGCCTGACGAGCGAAGAAAAATAAAGGAAAGCGGCGTTAAAATCATCGACGCCACCTGTCCGAAGGTCAGCTATGTGCAGGCCATTATCAAGAAGCATACGGCGCTGGATTATACGGTGATTATTGCCGGAGACCGCGAACATCCGGAAGTGGACGGTCTGTGGGGCTATACCGAAGGCCGGGGCATTATCGTTTCAACGGTGGAGGATGCGGAAAAGTTACCGGCGATGGAAAAGGTCTGTATTGTGGCCCAGACCACACAGGATTCGGATCATTACCGCCGGATTGTTCAAAAGATTCAGAAAAAAAGCCCGCAGGCCGTTGTTTTTAATACGATCTGTTCCTCCACGGAGAGAAGGCAGGAGGAAATTATCGCGCTGGCTTCGGAAATGGACGCCTTATTCGTCGTCGGCGGCAAAAACAGCGCCAACACCCGCCGCCTGGCCGATCTGGCCGAAAAACAAAACACGCCGACCTTCCACATCGAAACCGCCGAAGAAATAAAAAATCTGGATCTGACGCCTTACCAAAGCATCGGTGTTTCCGCCGGCGCCTCCACCCCCAACTGGATTATCGACCAGATCATGGATAACCTTACGGAAAGACAGGGCCGTTCACATCAAAAAATGGGCCTTCTCCTCAAGATTTGGCTGTGGATGGTGAAAACGGATTTCTATTCCGCACTGGGCGCCGGTTGCCTGGCGCTCACGGGCATGCTGCTGCAGAAAATCCCCGTCCGGTTTTCGTCGATTGCCGTCGCTGCGTTTTTTGTTTACGCCATGCATGTGCTCAACCGGCTGATCAGCACCAGAGAATCCGGATTAATCGGGTCTTTCCGCGAAAAGTCTTATCTGCGGCACAAAAAATATTTTCGTCTGGCGGCCGTCGCATCGCTTGCCATCGCTCTGGTTTTATCGCTTGCGAACAGCAAGCTTTCTTTTTTATTATTATTTATTATATCGCTCGCCGGCGGCCTGTACAATATGAAAATTCTGCCGGGCAACCGGCGATTTCAGAGATTACGGGATATCCCCGGATCGAAAAACTTTTTTACGGCCGTGGCCTGGGGCATAGCCACAGCGATTCTGCCGGCCGTAAGCGAAAACCAGACTTTCAGCGCCGGGATGGCGGTTGCCTTTGTTTTAACCTTCAGCCTGGTTTTTATCCGTTCGGCCATGTCGGATATCATGGACATTCAAAGTGACAAGCTCCTGGGACGGGAAACCATCCCCGTCATCATCGGCAAGGAAAAAACGCAAGTCCTGCTAAAAATCATCCTTATGATATTATTGATTATTTTATTAATATCCCCTACCGCCGGCTGGACCGGACCGTTAAGTCTTTTCCTGGTCTTATGTGTATTATATATATGGATTTGTTTCCGACTTTGTGATAGAAGGTCGGGTCTTTCAGGGGCAACGATTGAAGGGCTTCTGGAAACAAGCTATATCATTGCCGGTTTTGCTGTTTGGGGCTGGTTCGTCATCCGTTGAGTTTATGCCTGCAAAACAAAGGAAAGGAATAAAGATCATGATGAAAAAGTTATGCACTCGATTTCTTCTGGTCATTGCTGTTTTGAGTCTTATCGCCTGCGGCGGATTGCGTTATTCTCAACTCGACCCTGCGGCAAAAGATTATCATCCCAAACGGATTGCCGTTTTTCCGGCGGACGTCGGAACCTACGAAGAAGCCCGCAATCATATTGAGCAGATTGTGCCCGGCGTGCTCATGGACAAAAAATGGTTTACCGATATTACCGACACGGCCACCCTGCACCGCCAGATTCAGGCCAATGATGAATTGCGCAAAATTTCGACGGACTACATTTCCAAACTTCAGACCCTGAACTATTCTGATCCCATATTAAGCAAAAGAATCGGTGAGATGACCCAAACCGACGGATTTTTGCTGGTCGCCGTTGATTATTGGAATTATACGGTGGAAAAAGACAAAAAACTGGCGAAAGTCAGCGTTGGTTTAAAGTTGATCGACCCGGCCACCGGAAAAATCATGTGGAAGGCAGGCCATCATCTGGGAGAAAGCTATATGCTGATCAAACCGGATCTGCCGGACGTCGCCCGTTCGGTCGTCAAAGAGATGGTCGCTGAAATGCCGCATTGACGGCGCGCGATACAGATCATGAACCTAACATCAATAATGGAGATCATTTATGAAGGAACTAGTCAAAAAAGCGCTCGAAAAGGTTCGTCCCGGACTCCAGGCGGACGGCGGCGATGTTGAATTGATTGACGTTACCGATGACGGTGTGGTCAAAGTCAAACTGACCGGCGCCTGCCACGGCTGCCCGATGTCTCAGATGACCCTGAAAATGGGCATCGAAAAGATTTTGAAACAGCAGGTGCCTTCCATCAAGGAAGTCGTGTCTGTTTAGGCGCAGCTCCGGGTCGGAAGAACGCGAAAAATTTTTAATTAAAGGAGATTTTAAAAAAATGGCATACGTGATTACAGACGAATGCATTGCTTGCGGCTCATGCGAAGATGAATGTCCGGTGGAAGCCATATCCGAAGGCGAGGATAAGTATGTGATTGATCCCAAGTTGTGCACGGACTGCGGCGCTTGCTGCGATCAATGTCCGGTGGAAGCGATTGTTCCCGGGGAAGAAAAATAAACATTCATTCGACTTTTACGTTGGGGAAACGTCCGTCCCGGCCTGCGGATCTTTCCCCTGCTTTTTTTTAAAAATGATGCGTCTTTTGCAACCAACGCTTTGAAGATCGGGCGCAGAAGGCTTCATCAACATCCGCAGTCCCCTTGGCTTCGGGAGAACCGCCCGTGAATACATTCATTACTTTTGAAGGGGTCGAAGGCTCCGGCAAATCCACGCAGATAAAAATTCTGGGTGATGATCTGACCGGCAGGAAAATTCCCGTGCTGCTGACACAGGAACCGTCGGGAACCCCGATCGGCCGCAAAATCGGCGACATCCTCTTCAACCGCGGCCATCAGGCCATGCACCCGGAAACAGAGCTGCTGCTCTTTTGCGCGGCGCGCGCACAGCATGTGAGAGAGGTCGTTTGGCCGGCGCTCCAAAGCGGTCAGGTTGTGTTATGCGACCGGTTTTCCGA
>DNYQ01000096.1:0-3744 GCA_003506745.1 Syntrophaceae bacterium | reverse complement strand
CTTTGTGCGGCGGAGCCCGGACGGTTCCGGGTGATTGACGCGTCAAGGGCGGTCGATGAAATTGCCGCAGACGTCCGCAGACATGTGACGGCGTTTATTCAAAGCCAGAGCTAAACTTCATGGTGGTTTCGTTTCTCTATGTCTTTCGCAAACATTTACGGACATGCCAAGCAGATCGATATGCTCAGGAAAACGATGGCGCAACAGCGCGTCGCCCATTCCTATATTTTCAGCGGACCGGCTGCCATCGGCAAGAAAACTCTGGCGCTGGCGTTCACGCAGGCGCTCATCTGTGAAAACATGGATGAAAAAACCGGGGGCTGCGGCCATTGTGCTTCATGCCGAAAAATGATTTCCGGCAACCATCCGGACGTTCATGTGCTGGAAACACAAGCACAATTTATCCGTATTGATGCTATCCGCGGCATTCAGGAGCAGATGACCTTTAAACCGCTGGAAGGACGAAGACGGGTGTTTCTCATCGACGAAGCGGATAAAATGAATGAGCAGGCGGCCAACGCTCTTTTAAAAACCCTCGAGGAACCAACCGCCGATAATATTCTTCTGCTGGTAACCGCCCGTCCCTACTGGCTGCCGCAAACCATTTTGTCGCGCTGCCGCCACGTGCGCTTAAACCCGCTGCCCGTTGAAACCGTCGCGCGGTTTTTAACCGAACAAAAACAAATGGACCCGTCCAAAGCCTCCGTGCTCGCCTCTCTTTCCGGCGGTGCAATCGGAGGAGCTCTGGATCTGGACTCGGAAGACATGATTGCTTTCCGCGCCGAACTGGGCCGCCTGCTCGACCGGGCAACTCTCAGCAATCCCCTGAGTCTGCTGGCCCTGGCCTCTTTTCTGGGTCAGGACAAAAAAGAAATTCAGCAGGGGCTGACGATTCTCAAGTCGTATTTCCGCGACGCGCTGATCTATAAGGAGACGGCGCTGACCTCCATGATCATGAATGCGGATCATCCGTCCGTTATTGCGTCGCTCGCCCGCCGTTTGGAAGGCGGGCAGATTTTGTATAATATCTCCCTGGTGGAGAAATCGCAGGAAACGATTGCAATGAATGTGAACAAATCGTTGACATTAGAAGCAATGGCATTTAAGCTTCATCTGTAAAAAAAATGCAAAGCAGGGCTCAAATGTGCTGACCAATATCATTGGCGTAAAATTTAAAAAAGAAGGCCGGATCTATAATTTTGACGCGGCCGATCTGATCTTGCACAAAGATGATCAGGTGCTGGTCAACACGGACAACGGCGTCGCGCTGGGCGTTATCGTAACGGACGTCCGCCGATGCGAGTCTCACCAGCTTCCCCCCAATCTCAAAAACGTTCTCCGCAAGGTCACCGGCGACGATCTGCGCGTTCAGGAAGAACTTGCCCTGCTCGAAGAGGACGCCAGAAAATACTGCAAGGAAAAAATTGCCGAAAAAAACCTGGGCATGAAACTGATTACCGTGGAGTGCCTGTTCGACAAAAGCAAAATGATCTTTTACTTCACGGCGGAGGCCCGGGTGGATTTCCGTGAACTGGTCAAAGATCTGGTCGTCAAATTCAAAACCCGGATCGAACTCAAGCAAATCGGCGCGCGGCAGGAAGCCAGAATCGTCAAGGGACTCGCCGTCTGCGGCCGGACNNGGAACCGAACAAAAAGCGAACGGATTCATAAGGAGTTGCAAGCGATCATGTCCAAACCCTATTACATCACCACGCCGATTTATTACGTCAATGCCTCGCCGCACATCGGGCATGCCTATACCACTATTGTCGCCGACGTCCTGGCCCGCTGGGCCCGCATGGCGGGGCGCGAAACCTTCTTTGTCACCGGCACGGACGAGCATGGCGATAAAATTGCCGAAGCCGCGCAAAAGGCGGGCATCAGCCCCAAGCAATACGCGGACGGTATCAGCGACCAGTTCCGCTCCCTCTGGCCGGAACTGGCCATCACCAACGACTATTTCATCCGGACGACCGACGCCAATCATATCGAGACCGTGCGCTATATTCTGCAAAATGTTTACGACGCGGGCGATATTTATTTCGGCGCGTATGAAGGTTTCTACTGCGTCGGCTGCGAACGCTTTTACATGGAAAAGGAGCTCGTGGACGGCAAGTGCCCCGATCATCAGACCGAACCGGAGCACCGCAAAGAGAGCAATTACTTCTTTCGCATGAGCAAATATCAGGACTGGCTGATCCGGCATATTCAGGAAAATCCTGATTTCATCCGGCCGGAAAGATACCGCAACGAGGTACTGGCCTTCCTGCGCGAGCCGCTGGAAGACCTNNTACTGGAATTCAGATCAAAGCAAGATGTCCAAAAGCCTGGGCAATGTTGTCCGGCCGCTGGACCTGAAGGACAAATACGGCCTGGACGCCTTCCGCTACTTTCTGCTGCGCGATATGGTTTTCGGCCTGGATTCCAACTTTTCCGAAGAGGCGTTTGTCGCGCGTCTCAATTCCGATCTGGCGAATGATCTGGGCAATCTGGTGAGCCGCGCCGTCACGATGGCCGTCAAATACTGCGACGGGAAAATTCCCGGACCGCCCGCGGCGGATCTGGAAACCAGCCTGCAGAAAACGGCGCTCAAAGCGGTCACGGAGGTTGAGGCATCTTTCGCCGATATGTCGTTGCATAAAGCGCTGATGGCCGTCTGGGAACTGATCAGCGCCGCCAATAAATACATCGTGGAAAATGAACCCTGGAATCTGGCCAAAGATCCGGCCCATTCCGCAAAGCTTTTCGCCATCATGTACCGGATGCTCGAAGCGTTGCGCGCCGTGGCCATTTTAATATCGCCTTTCATGCCGCAGGCGGCGGAAAAAATCCTGCATCAGATCGGCCTGGATACGAAACTCAAATACGACCTGGACGTAATCCGTCAAAATGAACTGCTGCCCGCCGGCAACGCGCTGGTTCGCGGCGAATCGCTTTTCCCCCGCGTCACCGCGGAAAAAGAAGCGCCGCCGCAACCGAAGAAAACCGCTGTGGACCTGAAGCCGGAAATTGAATACGACGAATTTGCCAAAGTGGATTTGCGCGTGGCCAAAATCCTGGCGGCCGAGGCGGTTCCCAAATCCAACAAGTTGATCAAACTGCGCATTGATATCGGAGAGGAACGAACGATTGTAGCGGGCATCGGCAAGGATTACAAACCGGAAGACCTGGTCGGCAAATCCATTGTTGTCGTGGCCAATCTGAAACCGGCCAAACTCATGGGCGTGGAATCACACGGCATGCTCCTGGCAACGGATTCTCCCGCAGGTCTGACGCTGATCGGCTTCGACCGGGAAGCCAAAACAGGCGCCAAGGTAAGATAAAGTTATTCTTTTAACAGCTTTTCAATAACCGGCTTATCGAAACCGGGCACAACCTGACCTTTGATATAAAACAGAGGCGTCGCGCGAACGCCGATTTTCGCGGATGCCTCCTGGTGCGCTTTAATCAAGTCTTCGGCATCCTTATCGCTGCAGAGGTTGAGTTTACCACTCTCTTCCAGCTTCCCGCCCAGCGCGTCTGCGTATGCCCGGGCCTTATCCCCGGAACACATAACATGCCGGATGATATTTTCCGAATCCTGAGACAGCGGATGGAAAAAAACATACAGGGTGATCTCTTTCATGCGCGAGGCAAAATAGTTGTAGGACAGGCGGCAATAATGGCAATTCGGATCAATAAATTCCACCACAGGCGTTTTCCCGCTGCCGATTTTCAGGGCCTTATCCAAAGACAAAACGGCCA
>DNYQ01000218.1:1216-2847 GCA_003506745.1 Syntrophaceae bacterium | reverse complement strand
TGGTCCTCCATGGCCTTTTTCCCCGAGATATCGATCAGAAAACCCCGGAATCCCACCGTTTTCCCTTCCTTAACGATGCGGGACGTATGCACCATGACCGGAAACTTTGTTCCGTCTTTTTTCTGCGCGATATATTCGCTGAGCCCGAGAGATTCTCCCCGGATGATTTTTTGAAAATTCACCCAGGCGCGCTCCCGGTCTTCCGGGGCCAGCACATCCGTAAGCAACAGGCCCTTTTCCTGTTTTGCAGGACCTTTGAACGGACAGACGCCCGTGATCCGCAGCCCGGGAGCATCCAACTATTATTTTTTTCAGCTTTTTTCCATCGTTTTATGAAATTGAATTTTGGGCCATTCTTCAATGGTGTGGGCGAGCCGCCAATCGGAGAGCGCCAGATAAACAAGATTGCCTTCCGTGTCCATCGCCAGGTTCATCAGATTCTTTTTCTGGAATTCTTCCATCTTTTTCGCGTCGTCGCACGTCACCCAGCGGGTGGCGGTGTAATCGGCTTTTTCATAATCGGCGTAAACGCTGTACTCGTTTTTCAGACGGGATATGGTCACATCAAATTGCAGGGCGCCCACCGCGCCCAGAATGTTGTCCGATCCCCACAGGGGCTTAAAGACCTGGATGGCGCCTTCTTCCGAAAGCTGGGTCAATCCCTTTTGCAGATGTTTGATCCTAAGCGGATCTTTGAGACGCACCCGGCAGAAATGTTCCGGGGCAAAATGCGGAATACCGGTGAATTTGAGAGGTTCCTTTTGAGAGAATGTATCGCCGACTTTAATGGTGCCGTGGTTGTGCAGGCCGATGATGTCGCCGGGATAGGCTTCATCGATATTGGTCCGGTCCTGCGCCATAAAGATCGTGGCGTTGGAAAGGGTGACTTCCTTGCCGATGCGATGCTGCATGACGCGCATGCCGCGCTGAAACTTTCCGGAACAGATGCGCAAAAAAGCAATGCGATCCCGGTGGGCCGGATCCATGTTGGCCTGTATTTTAAAAACAAAGCCGGAAAAGTCCTCTTCATCCGGGTTGACCGGCCGGGTGGTGGTGGGACGGGGGACCGGCGGCGGAGCAATTTCCACAAAGGCGTCGAGCAATTCCTTGACGCCGAAGTTATTGATGGCGCTGCCGAAGAAAACCGGTGTCTGTCCGGCTTTTAAATATTCTTTGATGTCAAAGGGATTGGCCGCGCCTTCCAAAAGGGCGATTTCGTCCCTCAGTTCACTGGCCTGGCCGTCCAGCAGTTCATCAAGCAAGGGATCGGCCAGATCATGGATGACCACGCCGCCTTCCGATCGTTTGGCTTTTCCCGGGGTGAACAGATGCAGTTTTTTATCGTAGAGATTATAGACGCCCTTGAAGCGTTTGCCCATGCCGATCGGCCAGGACAGAGGCGAGCATTCGATCTGCAATTTGTCCTCAATATCCGCCAGAATATCCAGCGGCGGCAGAGAGTCGCGGTCCATTTTGTTGATGAAGGTAATGATGGGGGTGTTGCGCAGACGGCAGACTTCCATGAGCTTTTGTGTTTGCGTCTCCACGCCTTTGGCGCCGTCGATCACCATCAGCGCGCTGTCCACCGCGGTGAGCACGCGATACGTGTCTTCGGAAAAGTCCTGATGCCC
>DNYQ01000218.1:0-1119 GCA_003506745.1 Syntrophaceae bacterium | reverse complement strand
TCTTTTTGCAGTTGCTTGCTCAACATAACCTCATCAGTAATGTGAACGGTTGCATCCGTTCACCACAAAATTACCTTCAGCCTGTAGGGAACGGTTTGAAACCGTTCCCTACGAGGTGTCGCCTCTTAACGAATAATCCCGGGACTGTCAACCGATAAGACACCGATAACACCGCGAATCCGATCGCGGCCTGAGACGCCGCGCGCAAAAACTTCTTGACAAATAGCGCCTGTTGAATAAAAGTTCCGGCCCGTGAGCGGGCGTAATTCAGTGGTAGAATGTCAGCTTCCCAAGCTGGACGTCGCCGGTTCGAGCCCGGTCGCCCGCTCCATCATCACCCCTGCCCCTTATTTTGCGCCTACTATTTGATTGACAGACCGCCCCCTTTTTTTTATACTGAAACCCATGAATATTTTATTAAATAATCCACGAGGGATGATGGAGGAGATCACTATGGAGAAAAACGGAAGGTACTGTCGTGTCATCGGAATGATTGTGTCGTTTATGATTTTATGTTTTTTGAATGCCTGTGTTTCGACCAGCGGCACGGCGATGAAGACCCATAAAAAGGGTATGTCATCCATCACCGAAGAAGAATATTTCACCACCAAGAAGCCCGTGGACAGAGCCTTTATCGGCTGCACCTGGTCGAAGCAGTTTGGGCCGCTCGAAGATCCCGCCGCGGAGGAAATTGAAGTCAAAAAGGAAAAATCTCTCAGCGGTATCCAGCAGGATTTTGCCTATAACCTGGGCGTCGGTTTGGGCGGGCAGACCATCGCGGGACCGGCGGCGGAGATCGGCGCTTCCGGCGGCAGCGTGGAGAAGGCCAAACTCTCCGGTCTGGAAATCATCACCCCCATCTCCATAGCCGACATCGCCTTCGAGCCGGGTCTTCCCTACATCACCGAGGCCCTGCGCCTGGCCAA
This sequence comes from Syntrophaceae bacterium, assembly GCA_003506745.1. Classification (GTDB taxonomy): domain Bacteria; phylum Desulfobacterota; class Syntrophia; order Syntrophales; family Smithellaceae; genus UBA8904. Next base: position 193 of record DNYQ01000218.1, on the reverse strand, counting down.
TTTTCGCATCGGCGACGAAAAATCCAATAAAGCCGGCTTCAATGTCGGCGCCGGCACAGCCATCGGCAGCGTGACCGCTACGGCAGGGGCGGGCACCCAGGCAAGGCGGGGCACCGAAGGAGAAGGACTTGTCGTGGCCTACAAACTGCACATCATCGATCCCGAAACTTACACGAAGAGTGAATCCGGCCAA
>DNYQ01000132.1 GCA_003506745.1 Syntrophaceae bacterium | reverse complement strand
TGCCGGAATCTTCGCGGTGAGGACATCCTAATCCGGCACATCCTGGAGGACGGCTCTCTGGAAGACAACCGTGACACGGAACAGCGCCTGATGAAATTGTTGAAAATCGATCCCGCAGATCTTTTTTCATCGGAAGAGGAGCAAATCCAGCGCGCCTATGACCTTCAGGCGGAAAAGGTCGCCTATACATTGGAGGAAGGACAAGGACAGGGAATAGCATGAACGAAGTGAAGGTATTTACCATTGGTTTCACGAAGAAGACGGCTGAGGAGTTTTTCACGCGCTTGCTTCGGGCAGGGGTCAAGCGGGTGATCGACATCCGCCTTAACAATGTTTCCCAACTGGCCGGTTTTGCCAAACGCGACGACCTTCGCTATTTTCTTCGGACAATTGGTGGAATGGATTACATCCATCGTCCCGACTTGGCGCCCACGCAGCAAATCCTCGACAATTTCAAGAAGAACAAGGGTGGCTGGCCGGTTTATGAGAGGGACTTTGTGGCCTTGCTTTCTGCAAGAGGGGTTGAAAAGGAAATAAAACCGGAACTACTGCATGAGGCCTGCCTGCTGTGCAGCGAGGAAAAGCCAGCCCAGTGCCACCGAAGACTGGTTGCAGAATATTTCCATGCGCAGTGGGGCAGCGTGAAAATATCGCATCTGTGAGTGCAACCTGGATGATGAACGGTAACAAAGCCCTTCACGCAGTGATAAACTTAATAATCACCTTCCTGGTCCTCGGGCCGTCGAATTCGCAGAAGAAGATCGACTGCCACGTCCCTAAGACCAGGCGGCCGTTTATGGTGTTCTGGTTTTAACCGCCGCGTAGATGTCGCCGATGATCTCACGGGAGATGATCTGCATAGCCCGGCTTGCGGCCTCACAGTACCCTTTGGGTGAAGCGTCCTGCAAAGGTTCTTCCCGGAAGTATTTTTTCTGAAACATCATTCTTTTGCCGGTTTCTTTTTCCTGTGTGTCCTGCATGGAGATAGATATCCCGATGCGCGCGGTTTTATTTTTCTTGTCGATTTGCAGATAAAATTCTTCAATGCCGCCCGAGAGCAGAAATCGTCCTTCCTCCGTGTCGTACCGGGAAAAGACCGCTTGGAACAGGCCGCTTGCTCTCATGTCGGCCAGAAGGATGTCGCCCGTCATATCGGCCGGATTGACCGCCCAGCGGGAATAGTTAAAGGAATCAACGCTGTATGAATCATTGCGGAAAATCATGCCGGTGGAATTATAAGCGGAGGCAATGGAAAACCGGTTGAGTTTGATGGATGCGGGAAGTTTGGCAAGTTGCGTCCAGGAGGATGACGGATAAGACAGCAGATATTTTTCCACATCGTATTGCGGTTTGCCGCTTGTGGCGCAGCCGGCCATGAATAAAAGGGACAATGCGCTTAAGATCCACAACAGGCGTTGCCGTTGTTTCCTTAAGCATCGCGGTTTGCGTAAAGAGTTTTCCATTGCTTGGTTCCTTTCACTACTCCATGGGCTTTCGCGGCGGCGCCGGTTTGGTAAAAATCAGCTCCGACGGATCTCTGTTTAAACTGTCGGAAAGCTTTTGCAGATTTTCCGAGGTGATCTGCAAATTTTCCGATGTGTCCTGTAGATCATTGGTGATGGTGTTTGTTTTTTTTGCGATATCTTTGAGAAGAACGTCCGTTTGGTCGGCTTTTTCCCGTAGATTTAATGCCTTGATTTCACTTTTAGCCTGTGCGACCAGCTTGCGGGCATCGGATAAAATGCCGAGGGTTTCGGTGACGGCCTGATCTACCTTGCCTTCGGCAACCGTCTTGTTGATTCTGGCAATGGCATCATCCAGATTGGTGGATGTGGATTCCAAATTAGCCATGATATGGTTGATGCGTTTGCCTTTCACAAATCCTTCGATGGCCAGGGAGGTGTTTTTCGTTTGATCGGAAATCCCCTTGAAGTCTATGGCTTTGATGCTTTGCATAATAACGCTGGTGTCCGCAATAAACTGACTGATTTCCGACCTGCGGGACGGAATAACCGGATAGTCCGTTTTAAAAGTAAGTTTGGGCGAATTGGCCAATTCGCCGGGCTTGATCCGGTCAAGTTCTATAAATACAATTCCGGTTATCCCGGCGGTTTTGAGCGAGGCAATCGTCTGGTTGTGAAGGTCGCCCTCCAGATCGATTTTCATATTGACTTCAATCAGACGATAGTCAGGCGCCACGTCGATGCTCTGCACCTTCCCGATTTCCACCCCCCGGTATTTGATGGCTGAGTCCACCTGTAGTCCCTGGACGGATTCGTCAAAATAAACGGCATATTGAGAGCCCTTGACGAACAATCTGGCCGCGCCGACCCAGATGATAATTCCGGCGCAGATCAGCACGCCGACAATGACAAAAAGACCGATTAAAAATTTTGAGCTTCTAGCTGACATAAAACCTCTGTTCATCCTGCCCGGCGGGCAACTGGCGTAAAAAGAAACTTTTTACCCGCGGGTCCGTTGCGTGCTCTTTTAATTCCAAAGGTTTGCCTTCGGCAATCATTCCCCTGGCCTCTTTATCCAACATTAACACCCTATGGGCGATTTTGTAAATAGATTCCAATTCGTGGCTGACAATGACCATGGTGGTCCCCAGGGCTTCATTGGTCTTGATGATCAGGTCGTCCAGTTCTACGGCGGTGATTGGATCGAGGCCCGCGGACAATTCATCCAGGAAAAGGACGCGCGGATCGAGCGCCATCGCTCGGGCGATGCCCGCTCTTTTTTTCATCCCGCCGGAAAGCTCCGACGGGTTGTGATTTTCATAGCCTGCCAGATTGACCATCCCCAGCTTCATTTTGACAATATTGTCAATGGCGGCGGGATCCAGATCCGTGTATTCCGAAAGCGGCAGAGCGATATTCTCCTTGAGCGTCATCGAACTGAACAACGCGCCGGACTGAAAGAGAACGCCGATATTCTTCCGGTAATCGTTGAGTTCCTCATCCGATGCCCGGGTAATATCGGTTTCCTGATATAAGACTTGCCCCGCCTGCGGTTTTTGCAGACCGATCATGATCTTCAGCAATGTCGATTTGCCGCATCCGCTGCCGCCCACAATCACGAGAATTTCACCTTTGTGGACATCAAAACTGACATTTTCAAAGACGGTATTGTCGTCGAAGCGCTGCATCAGGTTTTTTACAACAATAATGGGCTTGTTTTCCGATGGTTCCAAAATCAGGACTCCTTCATTAATTTTTAATGTAATACAGCATCACGGCAAAAATGGAATCGGCTACCACGATCAGGAAGATGGCCGCGACCACGGCGGACGTGGTAAATTTGCCGACATCCTGAGCGCCGGCGCGCACCTGAAATCCCCGTTGACAGCCGATGG
>DNYQ01000263.1 GCA_003506745.1 Syntrophaceae bacterium | reverse complement strand
CCCACATCAGGAAGTCTGAACTTATTTTTTTGAACGCAACTGCTGTTTAGAAGCCTGTTTTTTATACTGTTTTGCGCCAAAAATTAAATCCTGTTTCTTAATGAAGACCTCCGTATCGGGTGGCACGGAATGCGTAAGCCAGACGTTTCCGCCAATAACGGATCGGGTTCCGACAACGGTATCCCCGCCCAGAATGGTGGCATTGGCGTAAATAATCACATCATCTTCAATCGATGGATGGCGCTTCTTCGACCTCAGTCGCCTGCATTCCGCTTTGGACAGCGACAGAGCGCCCAGCGTAACCCCCTGATAGATACGCACCCGGTTGCCGATGGTGCATGTTTCTCCAATAACAACGCCTGTGCCATGGTCAATAAAAAAACGATCGCCGATGTGCGCTCCCGGATGAATATCAATGCCGGTTTGGCTGTGAGCATATTCCGTCATAATCCTCGGCATCAGCGGAATATTGAGATGATACAGCTCATGCGCGATCCGATAAACCGTGATCGCCCGAATCCCCGGATAACTGAAGATGATTTCATCATAGCCTTTGGCCGCCGGATCGCCGTCGAAGGCGGCGCGGATGTCCCCGGCCAGCATCGCGCGCAATGGCGGCAGTTTCCGGAGAAATTCCAGGGTCAACTGATGTCCCAGCGTCTCGCAATGAACACAGGATTGGTTATGGCGAATACAATCATGCCGAATGGCCAGGATAACCTGTTCGGAAAGGATTTCGTAAAGCGCGATGACCTGCTGGCCAAGATAATATTCAAGATTGATGGAATCCAGGCGGGTGCGGATAAAATATCCGGGATATAAAATCAGCGCCAGGCGATGCAGAATATCAATGATCGCCTCGCGATACGGAATCGGCTCGGCGCTGACATGATCAAAGCATCCGCCCCTGCTGCACGATGCGACAAGCGCATCAACAACAGCCGGCACTTCATCTCGGTAACTTTTCGCCGATTGGATTTCTTTTTTGCACTTATCTCCGTTGGTTGCGCGTTTCATCTGATCATATTATCCTTCCAGTTCATTCCCTATTTCCACCACCCCCGGCGCTGTGCGCACCCCCCGCCGGCGGGGGACAATTCACCATCCACTATTCACTATTTACTGTACCTTGCAAGCTTGATTCCAGAAGGGAGACATGCCCCGCAAGCGCTCGATAATCGCGGGCATCTTTTCAATGATAAAATCCACTTCCTCTTCCGTGTTATAAACACTCAGGCTGAAACGGATCGAACCATGCGCCATCGTGAACGGAACACCCATCGCGCGCAAAACATGTGAAGGCTGCAATGATCCGGAAGTGCAGGCCGAACCGGATGAGGCACAAATGCCCAGTTCGTTCATCAGCAGCAGAATCGCTTCGCCTTCCACGTATTCAAAACTGATATTCGTCGTATTGGGCAAACGATTTCCAATATCGCCGTTGATGCGGCTTTGCGGAATTTTCCTTAAAAGTTCGCTCTCCAGCTTGTCCCGCAGCCTTTTCACGTAGGTGTTTTCCCTTTCCATATTTTTTGCCGCCAGTTCGCAGGCTTTCCCCAATCCGATAATGCCTGGNNGCATGGAGCTTATGCCCGGAAATAGACAGCATATCGATGACATTATTCTTCAGGTTGATGGGAATTTTACCGGCCGCCTGCACCGCATCCGTGTGAAACCATATACCCTTTTCATGCGCCATCCGCGCCGCCTCTTCCACGGGAAAGATAACACCGGTTTCATTGTTGCCCCACATCAGACTGACAATGGCCGTATCGGACGTCAAACTTTTCCCCAGATTTTCCAGATCAAGAATTCCGTTTTTATCCACGGGCAACTCCGTTATTTTATACCCCTGTGTGCTTAAGTGCGAGCAAAGTGCCCGGATGGCAGGATGTTCAACGCGACTGATCACGATATGTTTTTTGTCGGGCCTTGTCATTAGCGCTGATCGAATTGCGGCATTGTCGCTTTCCGTTCCGCAACTGGTGAAAACAATTTCTTCCGGCATGGCGCCCAGAAGCGCCGCCGCCTGCTCTCTCGCAACACGAATTTTCTGTCCAACCTGGCCGCCAAATGTGTGCATACTGGAAGGATTGCCATACAGATCGCGGAAATACGGCAGCATGACCTCCAGCACTTCCTGCGCTACCTGTGTTGTGGCATTATTGTCAAAATAAATGGTTTTCATTTGGAGGCCTCCTCAACGGTTATGTCCGGTGACACAAGCTCCTGAAGCCTGTGCTGGACAAAATCCTTCAGCGTGATTTCCGATGCCTTACAGGTCGCGCACGCGCCGCGCATCGCCACAATCACGCGATTACCGATAATGTCGATGACTTCGATATCCCCGCCATCGTGCTTTAACGAAGGCCGAATTTCCCGTTCGATCGTTTCTTCGATCAGGCGAATTTTCTGAATATTGGTTAGCCTTGGTTTGGTATCGGTTTTCGGCTCCGCTTTCACCCTTTCCAGAATCTGGGCGATGGCGTCCTGGCAGTTACCGCATCCTCCGCCGGCTTTGGTGTAA
>DNYQ01000229.1 GCA_003506745.1 Syntrophaceae bacterium | reverse complement strand
TATCCGGGGTGCGCTGATCGCGGAAGATACGCGCCATCTGATGGCGGGCTTGCAGCAATTAGGCGCTCATATTGAACCCGTCGCTTCCGGCATTAAGGTTACCGGCACCGGGGGAGTGATTGCCGGTCAGGGCCGTGAAATATTTTTAGGAAACAACGGTACGGCTTTGAGGTTTTTGACGGCGCTGGTTTGTCTGGGACGCGGATCGTATATTTTAACCGGCGAGCCGCGTTTGCGTGAAAGACCGGTCGGCCCTCTGGTGGAGGCCCTTCAGGAAATGGGGGTGGAAATCACCTGCCGGAATAATTGTCCGCCGGTGACGGTATTGGCCAATGGTCTCAAAGGCGGCAGGATTTCCCTTTCGAATATTGAAAGCTCCCAGTATGTTTCCGCGCTGCTTCTGTGCGGCCCTTACACAGCCAAGGGGATTGAGCTTTCCCTTACCGGAAATATTGTTTCCGCGCCCTACATTGATTTAACCGTCGGCGTCATGAAGGATTTCGGCGCGAAAATTATGCAAACAGGCCGCCATTTTTATGGGGTCGGGACGCAGTCGATTTATACGGGACACAATTACGATGTGGAAGGTGACGCCTCCAGCGCCTCCTACTTTTTTCTGGCCGCCGCCCTCTTGAAAAGACCGGTTCGTGTTTACGGAATCAAGCTAGACAGCGTCCAGGGAGACATCGGCCTGCTGGCGATTCTGGAGAAACTGGGTTGCCGGATTGCAGGCGGCAAGACGTGGGTGGAAGTATCCGCGACGGATGACCTTGTTTCAGGCGACATGACCTTTGATATGGGGAATATGCCGGACATGGTGCCGACGGTCGGTGTTCTGGCGGCGTATCGCGCAGGACGGACGACGATCACCAATGTCGCGCATTTAAGAATTAAGGAAAGCAATCGTCTGGCGGCGATGGCCGCCGAACTGGGCCGGATTGGCATTGCTGCGTCTGAAAGTCCGGATGGTCTGATCATTGATGGCGGCACGCCCCGCGCGGCGGATATTGAAACCTACAACGATCACCGTATCGCGATGAGCTTTGCCGTTGCGGGGCTTGTCACACCGGGAATTCAGATTGCCGATAAAAAATGCGTGGACAAGTCTTTTCCGGATTTCTGGCGGGAGCTGGCCAAAATATGAAAATCATCCTCATCGGCTATCGGGCGAGCGGAAAATCCACGATCGGCTTGCTGCTGTCTGAAAAACTTAAAATACCGTTTGTGGATACCGATTGCCTCATCGAGGAAGCGGCGGGCATGCCGGTTAAAAAGCTAATCGAACTCAAGGGTTGGGAGGAATTCCGCAAAAGAGAAACAGAGGCCCTGGCGTCTCTTCAGGAAAGAGGTGTCTGTGTTGTGGCCACCGGCGGAGGCGCGATCATCGCCAACGCCAACAGGCTGTTGCTGAAAAAATCGGGCGTTCTGGTTTATCTCAAAACGCCCTTCCCGGATATTTTAGCAAGGCTGAAACGCGACGCGCTAAAAGAGCGGATTCGCCCGCAGTTTACCTCTGAGAATCTTGCCGCGGAGACCTTGAGCGTGCTTAGCGAACGTATTCCCTTGTATGAATCGGCCGCCGATTTTACGGTGGACACACAGGACAAAAGTGTTGTACGGGTGACGGAAGATATTTATCAGCATCTTCTGGACGCGGGCATCGTTTTCGAAATAAAACAATTGAAAAAGACGTTAAAAAAATATTGATAGCGGGAGCGTGTATGGCGGGAAATACTTTCGGTGCATTATTTCGCGTGACCACATGGGGAGAGTCGCATGGCCCAGCGTTGGGGGCGGTGATTGACGGCTGTCCGGCCGGACTTGATCTGAATGAGGACGATATTCAACAGGCGCTGGATCGCCGCAGACCCTCAAGCGGGGTGGCCTCAACGTCGCGAGGCGAGAAGGATCAGGTGGAAATCCTGTCCGGCGTCTTTGAAGGCAGGACAACCGGCACGCCGATATCGCTTCTGGTTCGCAATGCCGACGCCCGATCGTTGAATTATGATGACCTGAAAGATATATTCCGTCCCGGACACGGCGATTATGCCTACTGGAAGAAATACGGCATCCGCGACTGGCGGGGCGGTGGCCGCGCGTCGGGCCGGGAGACGGTTGCCCGCGTTGCCGCGGGAGCCGTTGCCCGAAAATTAATTGTTGCAGGCGGAATCGAGGTAATCGCTTACACGAAAAGCATTGGCAAAATAGAGATCGATCCAAAATCTTTAACGCAGGATCAAAACTGGAAAGACAACGTTCTGCAGAACGTTTTGTATTGTCCCGACCCCATTGCGGCTGCGGCAATGGAAGAGAAGCTTGCCGTTGTCCGTAAGGAAGGCGATACCCTGGGCGGTGTGGTGGAAATTCTTATCCAGGGCTGCCCGGCGGGTTTGGGTGAACCGGTCTTCGATAAGATGGATGCGGATCTGGCGGCCGCATTGATGAGCATCGGAACAGTAAAAGCCGTAGAAATCGGCGACGGCTGCGCGGTGGCTGTGCAAAAAGGCTCCCAGGTCAACGATCCGATGGATGCGAAAGGTTTCACCAAAAATTCGGCCGGCGGCATACTGGCCGGCATTACCACGGGGCAGGACATGGTTCTCCGGGCTTACTGCAAGCCCATCCCGTCAATTGCCCTGTCTCAGCAGACGGTCGATCCTGACGGTCAGAAACATTCCATCAAAATACAGGGACGGCACGATATTTGTGTTATTCCGAGGATTGTTCCGGTTTGCGAGGCGATGGTCTGTCTGGTGTTGGCCGATCATTGGCTTCGGCAAAAAGCGGTGCGACCATGAAGAAAACAACAGTAGGCATTATCGGCGGCACGAACGGCATGGGGAGTTGGCTGGCCGATCTGCTGAAGACACAGGGCTGTCTGGTGCACGTGACGGGCCGGAAGACGCAGATGACCGCCACGGACGTTGCCCGCAAATGTGATGTGGTGGTGGTTGCCGTGCCGATCGCGGCGACAGCCGTCGTCATCAAGGAGGTCGGGCCGCTGATGAAGCCCGACCAACTGCTGATGGATTTGACCTCGCTGAAAAAAGAGCCGGTGGCGCTGATGCTTGCTTATTCCGGGTCCGATGTGGTCGGCTGCCATCCGTTGTTCGGTCCGTCCGTCACAAATCCAGCCGGTCATCAAATTGTTTTATGCCGGGGACGGGGCGACGCCTGGTATGAGTGGATAAAAACCGTCTTTGAGAAAACAGGTTATGGCGTTTTGGGAAAGACGCCTGACGAACACGATCGAATGATGTCCATCGTTCAGACACTCAACCATCTCAACACGATCGCGCTGGGCATGGCGATTGCGGAATCCGGAATCCCGCTTTCGGAAGTGGCCCAGTTTGCCACACCGATTTTTAAAACGAAGATGGACATTGTTAAAAAAATATTCACCGAAACGCCCGAGCTTTACGCCGGCATTATTGCCGGGAATCCTGATCGGGAAAATGTATTGCGTACTTATGAAAAGGTTGTTCAAAATATTCGTGATCTGGCGGCAATCGGTAACGGCGAAAGATTAAAGACGGCCATGCAGGCCGCCGCGAAAAAACTGTTCTAATGCTAAAAATAAAAAAGGAGTGTTCGACATTATGGATGAGAAGATCAATAAAGTCGCGGACATGGTGGCAAAAGCGAAAAAGGTTGTCGTTTTTACCGGCGCCGGCATCTCTACGGAATCCGGTATTCCTGATTTCCGCGGCCCCGGCGGGCTCTGGACCAAATATGACCCCGATGATTTCACGATCGATAAATTTCTGGGCTCGTCCGCCACACGCAAAAAAATGTGGCAGCGTCTGTGCGAGGGCGGTCTGATGGAGGACGCCCTGCCCAATGCGGCGCATTATGCCGTCGTCGAACTGGAGAAGATGGGCAAGCTGCTGTCTTTGGTCACGCAGAATGTGGATAATCTGCATCAGAAGGCGGGGAGCAACCCCGCGCTTATCCGCGAACTGCACGGCAATATGCAAGTACTGGTTTGCCTGAACTGCCGCGAGCGCTATCCCATCGGGATCATCAAGGAAAAATATGCCGGTTCCGACGATGTTCCGACTTGTGATTACTGCCGGGGGATTCTCAAGCCCGATGTCATTTTCTTCGGCGAAGCCCTGCCGCAGCAGACGTTGGCGCAGGCCATGCGGGAAGCCGAGATGTGCGACGTGATGCTGGTGATCGGTTCTTCACTGGTTGTTTATCCCGCGGCCTATGTGCCGGTTCAGGCCAAGCAGGCGGGGGCCGGCCTGGTCATCATCAATAAAGGACAGACCGAACAGGATCATATTGCGGATGTCCGCATTGACGCTGCGGCCGGTGAGACGATGACGAAAATATTGAATAG
>DNYQ01000053.1:5063-7110 GCA_003506745.1 Syntrophaceae bacterium | reverse complement strand
GGTCAGGCACATGGTGCCGCCCCAAAGACCTGCAACCATTTTCTCTACATAGATTTTCTTGAGTTCTTCGGAACCGTGGTTGATGATCAGGTTGCAGGCGCCGACTTTTAACGAATCGTATGAGGCGAAAGCAACGCCGGCTGCAAAAAAATAATCCATTACGGCTCGGTAGATCGTTTCGGGCATGCCTGTGCCGCCAAATTCCTGATCATTGCTTAAACCGGAGAAGCCGGCCTCCCGGTAGCTTTTCATGGCGGTCTGGAATCCCTGGGGTATGGCGACGGATTTGGTCGCGGGATCATATTTTGCGCCAATCTTGTCGGCTTCGGCGTTGGCCGGATAGACCTGTTCGACTGCAATTTGCTCGACCAGTTCCAGGGTCGCCTCAAAGGTATCCCGGTCAAAATCAGCAAACTTCTCATATCAAAACTTCTGTGGCGTTTTGGAAAGCCATACTTAAGATTTAAATTCATGTCAAAGTCTTTTTCCGGAATGGTGCCTGCACCTGGCTGCAAAAAACAGTTGATTTGTGGAATAAAGTTCAATATGTATTTTTTCACATATTATGTATTTGAGTTCTATGACTTTTCCTTATAGTGTTTATCGAAATTTTAAAAAGAAGTCTCGGAAAACGGAGAAAAGGAGACCTTTAGTATGGCAAAAACATTGGGAGACATCACCGGTGAACTCACTGAAAAAGTTCTGGAACCCGCGAAGGCCGAGGCCGACCTTCTCCTTAAAAAGGCCCGGGCGGAAGCTGATCAGATTGTCGCCGCAGCCCAAATGGATGCTCAGAAAATCCGGGAGCAGGCCAAACGGGAAATCGAAAACCTGAAAAAGCAGATGGACGTCGATCTGGAGACGGCAAGCCGCAATTTCCTCATCATGGTCGAAGAGCGGTTGGAGAAGGTTGTGGTCAACCCCGTCATCGAGGCGGAAGTCAAACCCCTCCTTAACGACGGTCAATTTTTGGAAAAAATGATCCTGGAAATTCTTGCCGGATACATCCATCACATTGGAAAAGAGCATCACATCGAAATCCTCCTGCCGGCGGCCAAAAAAGCAGAACTCGAAACCTGGTTTATCGAAAAGTTCCGCCACAAAATGTCCCATCCGCTGGACGTTCGGTTTACGGATAAAGTTTCCTTCGGCTTCAAGGTCGGTGTTGCAGGCCAGGGCAGCCACATTAATTTCAGTGAAGGACTGGTCCAGGTGTTTTCCGAATTTTGTTCGCCCCGTTTCCGGAAATACTTTTTCCCCCGGAAGGAGTCGTAAGAAAGGATGGGGGCCTACTATTTCCTGGCGTGCCTGCTGCCGCCATTACCTTCGTCTCTGGGAGAAAAGCTCACCGTCCCATTTCCCGACATGACCCGGATGGTGCGCCGTCATATCCAACCCTCGGATCATCAACTGCTTTGTGCGCAGCTTTCCGTCGTCGATGCAGCCAATTGGGAAAGCATCGAACAGGGAAGGGATTATTTTCTGGAAGGTGGAACCCTGAACCGGGCGGAAATGGAAACCAGTCAGAATCTGCCCGTATTTATCAGGCAATTCCTGGACGAAAAGGAGCGGGGAATCCGACGCCCTTATATTTATGACCGTCTCTGGGAACTGTGTTACCAAGCCCTGCTGGCCCAGGCCGAGGAAGAGGGTTGCCGCTACCTGATCGATTACACCGTCTGGGAAATCGAATTGCGCAATTGCCTGGCGGCTCTGCGATTCCGGGAAAGCGAAGGAAACATCGCCGATCGCGCCATTATGCCGGGCATCCGGACCTTTGATTTTTCGGGTCTTCTCTCCCGGCTGGACGGTCAAAACAATCCTTTAGAAGCAGAGCGCATCCTTGACGCGGAGCGCCTGAAACAGATTTTTCATTGCCGGGGGGCCGACGCTTTTTCTATGGACGCCATCCTGGCCTTCCTCGCCAGCGCCTTCATCTACAGCCGTTGGGAGAGGATGCAAATTCCTTATGATATTCAAAACTTTATATACAGTGGAGGTTGAATGTGGGTGATCTTTCCAAAGGTCGTATCATCGCGATAAACGG
>DNYQ01000053.1:3247-5057 GCA_003506745.1 Syntrophaceae bacterium | reverse complement strand
CTGGGCATGATTTACGACGGCCTGCAGAATCCCCTGACGCATTTGGAAAATGAACAGGATTTTTTCCTCAAAAGGGGTCAATACTTAAATTCCCTGGATGAGGAAAGGCAGTGGGACTTTACCCCCAGTGCGGCCGTTGGCGCCTTGGTCAAGGCGGGTCAGTATCTGGGAAGTGTTCCCGAAGGGCTTTTCGAGCACCATACGATTGTTCCGCTTAGCTTGCGCGGGACATGGGAAGTCGCAGAGATCATGCCGGCAGGCCCCTACCGGGTCAGCGAAACCATTGCCGTCCTGAAAAGCACGGAAGACGGACGGAACGTAAACGTTACACTCAAACAGGAATGGCCGGTCAAAATGCCTGTCCGCGCCTATCGGGAGAGGCTGCTTCCCAACAGGCAACTGCTGACCCAGTGCCGGCTGATTGATATCTTCTTCCCCCTGGCCGAAGGCGGCACGGCCTGTATTCCCGGCCCATTCGGCGCCGGCAAGACCGTCTTGCAGCAGATTATTTCCCGTTATGCCGAAGCGGATGTCGTGATCATCGTGGCCTGCGGCGAGCGGGCCGGCGAGGTGGTGGAGACAATCCGGGAGTTTCCGGAGCTGGAAGATCCCAAGACGGGCGGCTCTCTGATGAACAGGACGGTGATCATCTGCAATACCTCATCCATGCCTGTCGCGGCCCGCGAGGCGTCCATTTACACGGGCATTACCATCGGCGAATATTACCGCTCCCTGGGGCTCAAGGTGCTCCTCCTGGCCGACAGCACGTCCCGCTGGGCTCAGGCGCTNNCACCGGGTCGCTCACCGTGATCGGCAATGTTTCGCCCGCCGGCGGCAATTTCGAAGAACCGGTCACCCAGAACACCCTCAAGGTGGTGGGCGCCTTCTACGGACTTTCACGATCCCGCTCCGATCAGCGGCGCTATCCGGCCATTGATCCCCATATCTCCTGGAGCCTCTATCTTAAGCAAATGCAGGAATCTCTGGAGGAACGTTGCGAAGGATGGGTCAAACTGGTCGAAGAGGTTCATAGGCTTCTCTACGCCGGCAGCGACGTGCATCAGATGATGCTTGTTGTCGGCGAGGAAGGCATCGCTCTCTCCGACCTTGTCACCTATCTGAAATCCGAGATTGTGGATGCCGTCTGCCTCCAGCAGGATTCGTTCGATGTCGTGGACCGTGCGACGTCCCTGGAACGCCAGGTGACGGATTTTCTACTCCTGATGGATATGGTGCACCATCCCTTCACCTTTGAAAACAAGGAAAAGGCGCGTCTGGAAATGACCGCCCTGCATAATCGTTTCTTCCAGATGAAATACTGTCCCTACCAGGGGGAAACCTATCTCAAATACCGCGGCGAGATCGAGTCCATATTAGCCGGACAAGGAGTAATCAGCCCATGTTAACAGAACACTCTCATATCATCAGAATCCAGGGCGACATCATTGCCGTACCCGCCAGGGACATCGGCTACGGCGAATTGGCGCAGGTGAAAAGCAGGCACGGTTCGTCTTTAGCCCAGGTGATCCGTCTCAAGGGTCATGATGTCTTTTTACAAGTATTTGCCGGGGCCCGGGGCGTATCCACGGGCGATCAGGTCCGTTTTCTGGGACGCCCCATGCGCGTGGCCTTCGGCGACGCCCTCCTGGGCAGAATATTCAACGGTTCCGGCGAACCGATCGACAACGGACCCGATCTGACGGCTTTGCCTAAAATTGAAATCGGCGGCCCTTCGGTCAATCCCGTCCGGCGCGTCATCCCCCGGGGATTTATTGAGACGCGCGTTCCCATGGTGGATGTTTTCAACCCC
>DNYQ01000053.1:1527-3211 GCA_003506745.1 Syntrophaceae bacterium | reverse complement strand
GACATGGCGCTGGCCGTGGCCGAGCAGTTCGGTGTCCGGGGAAAGCGCGTGCTGGTTCTGCTCACGGATATGACGGCGTTTGCCGATGCCTTGAAAGAAATCGCCATCTCCATGGATCAGGTTCCCTCCAACCTCGGCTATCCAGGATCACTGTATAGCGATCTGGCGTCACGTTATGAAAAGGCCGTGGATTTTGAGGGCGCGGGCAGCATTACCGTTCTGGCCGTGACGTCCATGCCGGGCGACGATGTTACCCACCCGGTTCCTGACAATACGGGTTATATTACAGAAGGGCAATTCTATCTGCGCAAAGGGGTCATCGAACCTTTCGGATCTCTCTCCCGTCTCAAACAACTCGTTATCGGCAAGGTGACCCGGGCCGACCACGGCGTCATCATGAACAGTATGATCCGCCTTTTTGCCAANNGACATCGGCCTCAATGACGCCCTGGATTTGGGTTGGAAAACTCTGTCGGAGTGCTTCCGGCCCGACGAGGTCGGCATTAAGCAGGAATTTATTGATCAACACTGGACAACCAACAGATGCTAAGAGATCGGAATCATGGCAGAGCGGATCAAACTCAATAAAGTCTCCCTGAGGGAGCAAAAACAAAAAATGGCTCTCTACCAGCGGTTTCTCCCCGCCTTGGAAGCGCGTAAACAGCAGTTTCTCATGCAATTGGGAGTCGTCCGGAAAGACATCCGCAAGCAGGAAAACGCCCTGGCTCAGCTGATAGCGGACATGGCTCTTTGGGTGCCTTTGGTTCGGGATATGGAGGGCCAGCTTAAGCCGTTCATCAAAATCCGGCAGATCCGGGTTGCGCTGCACAACGTGGCGGGTTTGAAGATTCCGCTTTTTGAGGAGGTCGTTTTCGAAGACCCTTCCTACAGTGTCTTTGCCACATCCTATAGTTTTGAAATCGTCCTTGAGCGCCTGCGTGAAGCAATCCGCCGGCGCGAGAAACTGAAAATCTTACTGGAACAGGAGCGGATTCTGGCGGACGGTTTCCGCAAGACGAGCCAGCGGATCAACCTCTATGAGCAGCGGCTGATTCCCGAGTGCCGCGAGGCCCTGCGCAAAATCGCCGTTTATCTCCAGGACCAGCAGGCCGCCGCCGTGGGCGTGGCCAAGGTTGCCAAGCGCCTGTTGGAGGCGGGTTTATGATGGATAACAACGTTAAACGGCCGTCCGGCAAAAAGACGGGCAAAGAGAGGTCTTGACCATGGCAATTGCGAAAATGAACAGGATATTTCTGGTCGGCCCTTCCGTTCATAAAGAAGAAACCGTGCGTTTTCTCCAACGCGCCGGCGTTGTTCATCTGGAACCGGTCCAACCCCTTGCCGGCGCAAACGAGAAAGAGGCTTCCGTCGCGCTGCTGCGTCTGCGCAGGGTCGGGCAGGTTGAAGAGGCGGTAAGCCGCTACAGCCGCCGCGAAAAACGGCATCCTGTCGATTGTCCCGATGAGGAACTGGTTAGCCGTGCGGAAGATGACCTGGCGGCCCTTCAGGAGATTGGCAACCGCAGACTGGTTCTCGAACGTCTGGCCGACGATCTCGCCCCCTGGGGAGATTTTGATCCCGAAGCGTTGCGCCGTCTGGAAGAAGCCGGTGTGTATGTCCGGCGCTGGCGCATGGACCGCAAGAAAGGCGCCGAACTGACCATTCCCGATGGAATCTTTGCCGA
>DNYQ01000053.1:0-1497 GCA_003506745.1 Syntrophaceae bacterium | reverse complement strand
TGAAAGCGCAGGTGACATCCGCCCTCAACGAGGCGCGCTATCTGGAGCAGATGGGGACACTCTACGCTGAAAATTATCTCTTCGGCCTTCAGGGTTGGATTCCCGAGGATCACGTCCATGATTTTCTCCGGGAGATCGAAAGGGAACACCTGCCTCTCCAATGCGAGATCAGAGACCCCCTGCCGGAGGAAGAGCCCCCGGTTCTTCTAAAAAATAACTGGCTGATCCGGCGCATCGAACCTCTTCTAAAACTATACGGCAATCCCAAGTACCGCGATCTCGACCCGTCCTTTTTCTTTGCCCCTTTCATGATCCTGTTCTTCGGGGTCTGTTACAGCGATGCAGGATATGGCGTTATCTTCTATCTGGTTGCCCACTTAATTGGGAAAAAGTGGGGAGAACGGGTGGAGGGGTTGCCGCTGGTCGTCAAGCTCTGTAAGGCGTTTGCCCTTGCTGCTATTTTCATCGGGATTATCACCGGATCTGTTTTTGGCATGAACTTCGACAACCGCGAATGGATACTCCTCGATGTGGCCGTGGGTGTCGGCGATCCGATGATCCTCTTCTATATCTCCCTGGGTTTGGGAGTGATTCATCTGAGCTTTTCCTATCTCCTTGGGATGATGCAGGCCGCTTCCTGGGCGTCGAAGTTGCCGAAGCTGGGACTGCTGTGCGTTTTATGGGGCGGCGTCTTTCTGGTCTCCCGGAATATCTGGTTTGCCGCACCGGCCGCGACGCTCAACCAACCCCTGACCTGGGGTGGTTACGGTGCCCTAGGAATGGGGCTCCTGTTGACGCTTTTCTTCTCCAGCAACCACAAGAACTGGGGAATCCGTCTGGGACTAGGTATGTGGAGCATTTACAGTTTGACCGGTTTGGTTGGGGATCTTCTTTCCTACGCCCGGTTGTTCGGTCTGGGAATCGCCACCTCGGCCATTGCCTCGGTCATGAACCAGCTGGCAGCTATGGTGCTTGGGGCAGCGGGGCCAATTTTTGGCCTGCCCCTGGCAGTGATTATTCTGATTTTGGGACACACTTTTAACCTGTTGCTGGGCATTCTGGGAAGCACGGTACACTCCGCCCGTCTCCATTTTGTGGAAGCCTTTAAAAGCTGCTTCGAAGGAGGAGGGATAGAATACAAACCATTCAAAATCGAAAGGGGTAAATTATGAGCAAGAAGGGAAAATGGGTTATGGGAGTCCTGACGGCGGTCCTTGTGACGGCGGGATTCGCCTCGCCGGCTTTCGCCCAAACAGTGGCGGCCGTGCAGAACGAGTGGGCACCGCTCATCGCCAAGATGTCCATGGGATTGGGACTGTCGATGGCCCTGGCAGGATCGGCCATCGGTCTGGTCATCGCTTTTCAGGCGCTGCTTGCCGGCGGGGCGGAGAATTTCTACAAAAACATCGCCGTTGCGCTGATGCCCTCCACCCAGGGTATCTACGGGATGGTGGTCTTCTTCACCAACATGGACAAGTTTGCGACAGATCCTTACAG
>DNYQ01000265.1 GCA_003506745.1 Syntrophaceae bacterium | reverse complement strand
TACTCGCATGGCAAAATAACGCCGCTTATTGTTAAAGAACAGATAGATAGACAAGCTTAAACGTGTGCGAAAGTTGAGTTCATAAATAATGAACATTAATGATTCCTTTATCAGTTCCGCGAATTCTTTTTGAATCTCTTTCCGGACTTTAAGTATTTACCGCCCGAACGATGTGCCTTGAAATGTTATCATGAACCGACTTGGCGTAAAGGGTCAAAAGCCATCAGCCTAGCAAAACCTTCTGCCCCCCCAGCAAAACCTTCTTGACACGTAAACTCCCGTCTTTTATACTCAAATCAAAATCTTCTTAACCTTCAAACTATAGCCAGACAACCGGCTTTAAAGGAGTCGAAAAATGAATATTAAAAAACGAATTGCCGCGGGCGTCGTTATCGGTTTGCTTATTCTTTTGGCCGCGACGGGCGGTTTTGCGGCTGAAGGAAAAGTCACGATGGAGCAATGGCTGAAGATTATCAACCCTGTCAGCCCGAAGGAGACTCCCCGTGGGCAAACCGGTAAAACGACGGACACAGATGCCGGTGAGCCCGCGAGACCTGCTGAGGCCCGGGGGCGCGCCGTAACCATTTACTGGCACATGGCGGATGACGCCGATGTTTATCTGAACGGAAAACCTCTGAGAAAGTATGAGCCTTCTTTTAAAACCAGGCCGGATGAAGCTCCACTGCCGGCATTTTCCGCCGCTGCAACGCTCTTTGACGAAGACGTCTTTACCGTCGGCGGCCGCCGCGGCGGCAGTTTCGGCCTGATGCTGATTGCCATCGATTCCGCGGGCAAAATCGTTTTTCAGACCGATTCGCAATCCTGGAAAGTCTATACGCCCGGAGAGCGGGAAGACTGGTTCAACCCGCAGGCCGCCCTGGCTTCGCCGTCCGGGCCGGTTACGGTTCAGCCTGATCCGTGGCATCCCCAGAAAGAATTGAAAGCCAAATTCGGCGGCAACGCCTTGTCGATCTGGAGCACTCCGGATCAAAGATTTGCCTATCTTTACGGCGTTGTCGGCGGCATCGGGCAAAAAGCGCCGCCGTTGCCGGAAGAAAAGCTTGCCCAGGACACAGGCGTTCCGGACCTTCAGGACGCGGTGCCTTTCGCACTGCAGGAACCGCTGGACATCCATACGCTCAGCACTGCGCAATACCAGGGTGCGGTAAGCGCGGCCATGGAAACTTTTCGGCAGACGATGGGAGAACTGTCCCCGGAAGAGGAAAAGCGTTTCAGCGCAAAATGGGGAGCGTACTTTGATTATCCCACACCGGAAAGTGTGGCCTACTTCAACAAGCTCAATCCCCTGCTGGTGGAATTTCTTTCGCTGCGTGCGGCAATCGCCACGGCCGCCGTGGAATTTGACGGGGCGTGGGAAGAAGCGGTCATTGCCGCCGGCTACGAAAGTGAAAACGGCATCCGCGAAGGTTTGGCCATTGCGGAAATGCAAAAGAACCAATTACTGANNATCAAGGCGGAAAAGAAAAAGGAAGAACAGAAAAATGCGCAGGCAGCCAGGGACGGGAAAGCGACTGCCTGGGCACAAGCCCCGGCAGTCGCTGCACCCGCAACTCCCGCGGCGGAAGCGAAACCGGCCGAACCGATCGTTGTTGATCGGACAACGGTGGACAGACAGTATCCTGATAAAAATTTCTCTAAAGAGCTGTCCGCCAAAGACATTGAAAGAATCAAGAAAGAACTGATGCAGGGTCGAATCGTCGCCTACTACTATTGCGCGAATCACTACTGCGAGGGACGGGTGGGCGGCCTGAGCGACGGGCTGATTTACAGGGACGGCAAGCATATCAAAGGCAGTAAATTCGGCAGNNTCCGGTCGAAACCAAAGAAATCGCCCAAACCGAAGAAGACCCGGATGACGAGGAAATCCCGGCAACGGATGAGGAAAAAGCCCGGAAGGAAAATATCGACTTCCATCTGGCGAATATAAAAATCATCGAGAAAAATATGGCTAAAGACCAGGCGGAACTTGCCCACGAGGCCGACTCCGTTCGACGGTCGGCGCTGGAATTCCGCATTCTGACGGCGCGCTCGGACATTCAGGCGGAAAAAGATTTGATTGCTTCGCTGCAAACCGGGCAGATTGTTCACACACGAACGCCTTTTGACGATTACGCTCAGGCGCAGTTTATCAACAACATCAAAGAAAATCAGCGCCGTCTGGAGGATTTTCAACGGACCACCGCGGCGCTGAATCGTCTGGCCGGCATGCTGCAAGGCGACGAAGCGGAAAACGCGCGGGAATTCATCAAAAGACAGATTCCTTTATCCAGCATGGCCAACATGGATAAGGAAAAAGCAAAAAAAGTAGCCGACGCTTTAGGTGAAAAATTACAGGGATATTATTTGTCCGCCGGCGCCAGAGAAGATGAAAAGGCCGCCTGGGCGAATTTCGGAATGGAGGCCGCTCAAAACATCAAGACGGCGGCGGACACCGGACTGACGGTTACTTCCATGATGGGAGGCCGGGGTGTTATGATCGCCTATCAAGGCGTGACCGGCTATGTGGACGGCGGACCGGTGGAAGCGGTCAGCCGCGCAGCATTTTTCTATTCCACACCCACCGCCGTCGCCGCAGACGCATTTAAAGGATACCGGGAAGGCGGGTGGAAAGGAGCGGCCAAAAACGCGGCCTTCACATTCATATCCAGCAAGGCTTTTGAATATGGGGCGAAAAAACTCGGAGGCGCGACCGGGCAGAACACGGCCAAAAGCAAACCGACCGTCAAGGAGCAGTTTGCTCAGGCCGAGTTCAAGCAGGCACGGCAGGACGGAGAATCACTGGCCAAGGCTTTTTCCCGCGCACAGGGAGAGTTGGACCGTTTGGGGAAAACAGGGGCGTCGGC
Organism: Syntrophaceae bacterium; assembly: GCA_003506745.1. Taxonomy (GTDB): domain Bacteria; phylum Desulfobacterota; class Syntrophia; order Syntrophales; family Smithellaceae; genus UBA8904. The sequence goes on along the minus strand of DNYQ01000265.1, from coordinate 252 downwards.
AGCCCAGATCGTAAACCAGCAAAAAGCCGTGCGGGATCTGGCCGCTTCAGTCAACTCCAGCCCTCACGCGAAAAATTTTCTGAAATACAAGGGGGATTACCACAGCCAGAAAGCTTACAATGCGCATATGAAGGCCAACCACTCAGAAGCGGAGGCGAAATTCCATCAGGAGATGCAGCGCCGTGGATGGAACAAGCAGGAACTGAAGGAATTCCGTAATTCCGCCAGCGCAGGCTCAGTGGGCATGGACTA
>DNYQ01000070.1 GCA_003506745.1 Syntrophaceae bacterium | reverse complement strand
TGCCCATCAGAATGTCCCTTCCCAGTCGGCATAAATCACCGCATGATCAGACGGCTTTTCGGCAAGGCGTGTTGCCCGATCAATGGTACAGCCGGCGGATGTTACGGCCGGTTTTTCCGTTGCCAGAATATGATCGACCCGCCAGCCCAGATTTCGTCTCACGGAATCGCGGACGCGATAATCAAAAAAAGTATATTGCCCCGGTTCGTCGGGATGATGCCTGCGAAAAATATCCGTCAGTCCCCAGGAAACAACGTCTTCGTAAGCCTTCCAGACGTCCGGATTAAAAGAAACATGCCCGTAAATCCGTTTGGGATCATGAACGTCGATGCTCTGGGGCGCTACGTTAAAATCACCGCATAGAATGATTTTCTGATCCGTCGTAAAATTCTTTTGCAGATATTTTTTCAGGCGGCCCAGCCAGGCCAGTTTATAGGCGAATTGAGGCTTGTCAACCTCCTGCCCCTGGGGCACGTAGGCATTCAAAATAATCCAATCGCCGAATTGCGCCTGCGCCAGCCGGTCGGGGTCAGACGGTTCATCGCAAAGACCGAATACAACTTTTTGTGGTTTTTCCCGGGAGGCGATGGCTACGCCATTGTATTGTTTATTACCGCGGAAGGTCACCATATAGCCCAGTGCTTCAAACCCAGCGGCAGGAAACTTGGCATCCTCAACTTTTGTCTCCTGCATGCAGAAAATGTCGGGCTGATTGTTTTGCAGCCAGGGCAATACGATATGCAGACGGGAACGGATGGAATTGACATTGTAAGTGGCAATCTTCAAAATTCATCAAAGCCTTTCGTCAGTCGCTGGTGCTTATTACCATGACCGGTGATTACGCTCAAGATTTTTTGCGACGGCCGGCAAAATCGTGTATAGGTTTTTTAGGGAATGGTTGTGCAATGGAGCATGTTGATATTACCATCATCGGAGCCGGCGTGATCGGATTGGCTATCGCCGCCGAACTGGCGCGGCCCGATTTGAGCATCTTTATTCTGGAAAAGAATCCGGCGCACGGCGGCGGGATCAGTTCCCGCAACAGCGAAGTGATTCACGCAGGCCTGTATTATCCCGGAGGATCGCTTAAAGCTGAACTGTGCGTTGCCGGAAACCGGATGCTCTACGACATAGCCGCCCGAAACGGCATCCCTCACCAGAAAACCGGCAAACTGATTGTGGCGATGAATTCCAGCGAAATTGAAGCAATCGAAAAGCTCCATGAAAATGGATGCCGCAACGGCGTGAAGAATCTGTCTCTTCTGAACAAGCGGCAGATCGAAAAGATGGAACCCCCTATTCAGGCCAGGGCGGCGCTTTATTCATCCGATACGGGCATGATCGACACCCATGCCCTGATGCATTATTTCTTGAAACAGGCGCTTAGCAAAAAAGTGAATCTGGTTTGTCGCACACAGGTCCTCCATATTGAAAAAGACATAAACGGTTGGCGGATCTACACCCTAAATGACAAGGAGGGAAATTTCGATTATTCTTCTCAAGCGGTCATCAACGCCGCCGGTCTGTCCTCCGACACGATTGCTAATCTGGCCGGCGGCCATTATCAGCTTCATTACTGCAAAGGTGATTATTGCAGTATTTCCGGTATCAGGCGGGGAATGGTGCAAAGGCTGATCTATCCCGCACCGGTAGAAAACCATGCGGGTTTAGGCGTGCATCTGACCATCGACTTGAACGGCCGTTTAAAGCTGGGGCCGGATGCAACATACATTGAACGCAGAGAGGACTACCAGGTGGCGGCGGGAAAGGCCTCACTTTTTTATGAGCATGCCCGGAAATTTCTACCGTTTCTCAAACCGGAAAACATTCACCCCGATATGGCCGGCATCCGTCCGAAACTTCAGGGGCCGAATGAGGCTTTCCATGACTTTGTCATGAGAGAAGACGCGCCAGGCTTCGTCAACCTGGTCGGCATCGAATCCCCGGGCCTTACCGCTTCACCGGCAATTGCCCGGTATGTTAAGGAACGGTTCCTATAAACCAAATTCTTTGCGCAGACTGGTGAAACCACCAGATGACCGAAACCCTGATTTCGCATGATCGGATAGACCGCCTGCACCCCGTTAACGCCTGAAGATCGGCAATGACAACTTGCGCACCCCGGTTGGCCGATTCACAGGCCAGCGCCCTGCCGATTCCGGAAGCGCCACCCGTTATAATCACCACTGCATCATGATAGGTTCTGATCCGGCTTGATGCCATCGTTCCTCCATAAATCATCACTGGATTGAAAGGTCATAAGGTCGGTAATGGCGATCCATAAGTCTTGTCAATGAAATTTTAGAACCTTGAAGATAAAACTCTTTTTGATTGACACGGAGCCTTCGTTCTCCTATAAGTTTTTGGGCAAATTTTGAATCGACACAGGAGATATTGCATGAAAAAATCAGCGGTTATCATAATTCTTTTGGTGATACTTTCCCTGGGTGTTTGCGGTTGCGGTAAAGATGATTCTTCCCTGATCAAAATCGGCGTCATTGCCGAACTAACCGGGGATATTCCGGCCGTGGGCGCCTCCTGCAAAAATGCTGCGGAGATGGCGGTTGCCGAAGTCAACGATGCCGGCGGCATTCAGTTGGGCGACAAGAAATATAAAATCAAACTGATCATTGAGGACAACGCCGGCAAAGCTGATCAATCGGCCTCCGCGGCACAGAAGCTGATTACGCAAAACAATGTTGTCGCGATTGTCGGCCCCAACGCCAGCCGCTATGCTCTGCCCGCCGCGGAAATAGCCGAATCGGGCAAAGTGGTGCTCATTACCCCCTGGTCCACCGCTCCCAAAACAACGCTGGATTCCAAAACAGGGGCCCCCAAAAAATATATTTTCCGTTCCTGTTTTATTGATCCCTTTCAGGGCGGCGTGCTGGCCAAATTCACGCTGGACAACCTCAAGTTGAAAAAGGCGGCGGTTCTTTATGATGTCGCCTCCGAATATAACAAGGGCATCGCCGAAATTTTCAAGGATGTCTATGAGAAAAATGGCGGCAAGGTGGTCGCATTTGAAACTTATACAACCAACGATAAGGATTTTTCATCACAGCTTACGAAGATAAAAAAGGCCNNCACCACGCCGGATGATGTGGCCGCTCTGACATACGATTCGTTCGGCTTGTTGTGGCAGGCAATCAAAACCGCAGGTAAAAATGACCGCCAGGCCGTGCGCGACGCACTGGCCAAAATCCCGCTCTATGATGGTGTCACAGGCAACATGCAGTTCAAAGAAGGCTCCGGCGACCCGGTCAAAAGTGCGGTGATATTGAAAATAAAGGATGGAAATTTTACGTGGTTTGCCAACGCCAAACCCTAAACTTTAATTTCCCTCCCTAGATGGGAGGGACTCCAGGGAG
>DNYQ01000261.1:1123-13013 GCA_003506745.1 Syntrophaceae bacterium | reverse complement strand
TCCCCCCCCCGGTACCAAGGAATGACAAGGCTTCGCGGCGAAAATCGCGAGGCCTTTTTCTTTTGCCAAAAAAGCTGGGGGGACAATGGGGGGACAATCGGGATCGGCAGATTCGGTATCGCGTAGTTGGTGTTCAAACTCCATCGCCGCGAGCCGTTGGCGGAGGTAGCCAACCGCATGTCTCTTTAGTCGGAAAGTGATCGGCCTATTTAGCCGCCTTTTGCGGCCCAAAGGAGTATGGGGGCCAGCCGATGGGCTGGCCCTAGGAAAGGGCACCTAGAAGTTCGAATGCCGCGGGCTGAAGTAAGCTCAAGGAAAATCGATCCAGAGGCTTCGCCTCCGTAAGAAGGCGGTCACTTTTTTCAGCACATCCAATCTTCACATTGAGCAATCTGCCCGAGTAGCTGCCGAGCTTTTGTTTCATCGGAAAAACCGAAGTGGCAGATCTCATGGTACCTGTTGCCGTCTGACCCAGGCACAACCAGATAAACTCCAACCCAATGGAAAGGGGCATCACCATCAAGGAACCGTTCGATGGTGGCCAACATTGTTCTTTGTTGAAATTTTAGATGAACCGTAGCGACTATTTCGGATCCCGGTTCATTAGGAAATCCTGGCAAGCAGACCGGCACTTATCACACCTTTTTAAATATCAATAGCATAAAGAATTCAATATGTCTTGGCGCTTTATTTTAATTTGTTCTGCAAACGAATAGACTTCATCATCGCTAATTCCTCTGCGAAACATGTTAAAATAAGCATGCGTTGTTTTTCCAGAATTATCATTATAAAATTCGTAAGCTAAATTGTTCCCACGCGTCTCTCTTGTCGTATAAGTTGACTCTGTAGAAAAGTAGTCTGTGTCTAGAAAAATGTGCTTGAGCACGTCCATCCATTCGTATTTAATTCCACAAATTATATAAAATTTATTTCTGTTAAAAATGTCTTGTATAGATATAAACTTGGGCGAGCGGACAAATCGACAAAGGTCATAATACTTTTGAATGTTTTCAAGGCCAAGAAAGTTCAATAGCCCGTCAATATTTTGTGCCATTCTTGATCTTGAAATCGGATAATATTTAATGTTCATTTCGTTACGCATGTAAAGATAGTTTTTAGCGTATTCGTATTCTCTCTCTTTCTCACTAAATCTCAGATAGCTCATTATTTTTGATATAAAAACGCCAGGAGTGCCAAGATTGGCACGCATGCCACCTTTCTCTTTTATCTTTTTCTCAAGTTCTCCTTTTTGTGGAATCCACACGGGGTTGGTGTCAAAGTAACACATGGCATCTTCTGGAGCATTTAGGTCGGCTTCAGTGAAGCCTCCTCCATCTTCTATGGTAAGAAAGCAGACAGGAGCCGTAGGCTGTCCATCAACGCGCACAAAATTAAGTACTTTATTGAGCTTATTCATTTTGAGTTATTTCATTAATTTTTATTAATTTTATGGTGCACGCAATATGCTTCCAGCGCAGATAGGATCATTTGTAAAAATGTAGATTTATAAATATTTACTATGTATATTTCATGGAATTTTTTCCATACTAATCTTTCCTTGGCGATAATTTCCTGTCATTAAATCGAGGCAAGCATTTATTTTTTTCTAAATAGTCGGATAATACATAATATTCGTGCTTCGCAACTTCTCCCATTACGCGTAATGTTTCTGGTGACACTAATTTTACATTACATTTGAATGCGCAAAATGATATATGCAAATTTTTTAATAGTTCTTCTTGTTTTTTGTAAAATTCAAAGTTTTTGTTTCTTTTAATTTGATATCGAACTCTAGATCCGCCACTATGAACTTTCGTACCTCGAACTGCACAAACAAACTGCTTGAGCCTCGATTTAATTCCACCTTTTGAATTTGTCATGCCAACATATACAATTTCACTTTGGGTTGGATCAGCAGCTTTATTCAGTACTTTCTTGTCAAAAGTGATTAAATAAATTCCTGGGCAATTAATTCCATCAGGGTCCTTTTTCATTTTTTCCCATAGTACCCATGGAGTGAAATTTTTCATGAGATAACTCCTAGTTTTCATTATAAAATTCGGATATTTTTTTTGCAATTTTCCTTATTTCATTCCGCAGTTCATGTGGGCAAGATAACTCCATTTCGCCGCCAAAGGACAACACCCAGGAAACGACTTCGCTGCGGCTTTGCGCGGTGAATTCCAGAACGGCGCTGCCGTCCGCATGCTCATGGAATGCCTGGTCATCGCTCCACTTCCGTTCGCGGACATACCGAGCGGCGGACTCGGACAAGGCGACCTTGACCCGATACGGCTCACATTCAGGGAACCCAAAATATTCCGGTGCGGACCACGGCTCAAAATCATGAGTCAGCCTGGTCGGTTCGGCCCCCTCCATGCGATGTACGGCAAGGACCATCCGGTGTTTCTGCCTTGGCTTGCCACGCGGGTCCACGGACCATCCCTCCGCATACAAGGCCTCGCGATAGGCCGTGAGACGCATGGGGGCGAAGTAGCGAACCTTTGCGGCATCGGCGTTGAAGCTCTTGTAGCGGACCTCGCAGACCTTCTTTCGCGGGATGGCGGCCAGGAGGGTCTCGATGCTCGCCTCAAAGGGCGTGTAGTCGATACCTCCCTTGACCATGATTCCCCCGAGGCAATCAAGGGCGGTCGAGCGTTCCTCCATGTTCGGCAGCAAAACCGTGGCCTTGGCCACAACTTCATCGAGTTTCTTGAGGATCGGCTTGGGGAGAAGGTGGCGAACCAAGTCCCTGCAGAGCAGAAGTTTGCTGATGTCATCGGGATCCAACGCCACCTGCGGTTTCGTTCGTGGCGTTTTCACCCTGAACCATCGTCGGTTACCCTCTTTCCCTGTCTCCAGGGAAATCCCCATGCCCCGTTCCAGCTGCTCCATCATCCGCAGCACCGTCTGTTTGGAACAGTCCAGTTCAGCAGCCAATTCCGACAAGAAGTAGCGCTTGCCCGTGAAAAGCAGCAAGCTGTACAAACTGACGGCTTTCTGGGCCGGGCTGGCATATGGATCCTGCTTGGCAGGCATGTTCCCCTCACTTTCGGGATGGACGGTTGAAGCCGATGGGGTTTGTCCTGTTCCGGTTTGCCTTGATTTGAGACTCCTCCAGTAGGGCCTGGACCAGGGTCTCATGCGTTAGTTCATTTTGGGAATAAAACGAAAATCGGTCACGTACAATCTTGAAATCCCCGGGAGCAAGGTTGGAACAATGGCAAAGCGGATTCAACACGTCCTTTGTGGGCCTGCCATGAATAAGGGGTGCCAACATGCGCCGGTAGAATATGACGTTGCCGTCACCCGTGAGGTAATCGAAGCCGATTTTTTGGTTGAAGCGGCGCATGGAGGCGGAATCCAGTTGCTCCATCCTGTTGGTGGTGCAGATAAGGAGCCCGCGAAACCGCTCCATTTGGGTCAGGAATTCGTTGACCGCGGTCACTTCCCAGGACCGGACGGCCAGGCTTCGGTCGAAGATGAAGCTGTCCGCTTCATCGATCAGGAGCACTGCTTCATCTTTTTCCGCAGACCGGAAGGCCTCTGCGATGCGTTGCTCCGTCATGCCGACGTAGGGGGCGAGCAATTCACTGGCGCGCCGTGTGACCAGCTCTCGCTCCAGTCGCTGCGCAACATACTTGGCTAATTCGGTCTTTCCGGTTCCGGGAGGGCCGTAGAACAGCAAATTCATGTTCGCGTGCGGAGCCTTTTTGTTCCGCAGGCCGCGATCGAATCGCTCCAGCCTGGTCATGAAGCCGTCAAGGTCGCAACCCACGTTGATCCCTTCCAGCGAATAGTTGCGGTCCATGGTGCGTGCGGCCTCTGCCGGCTCGCCGTCGTTGGCGAGCGTCAGCCCCGCCTTCAACGACAATTCCACGGCCCTCCGGAATTGGGCTGGCTGGCGGTTTTTGGATTCCAACGCCTTTTTCACGGCCAAGTCGATGTACCCCGCGGACAGATTAAATTTTTTGGCGAGTTCTCCTATTTGATCCGGATCAAGGAGGCCAGTGGCCTTGTTCTTCTTGAGTACGTTCCTCCAGAGCCGGACCCTCTGCTTGATGCCCAGCGGTTGGAACTGAACGCTGTAGGCAAAACGCCGACGCACGGATTGTTCTATCCCGTCGATGCTGTTGGTGATCCAGACCATGCGTACGCCCGGCCGTTCCAGGAGTTCATTGAGCCATCCCTTGTCCTGGCCTTGTCCTAAAAGAAGAAAGGACATTACGGTATTGAGGAGGTTGTCGGCCTCGTCCACCACGACAAGCCCGGTGGATCCATTCGCGGTGATGTTCAGGCACGCCTCGATGCCGGCCCGCCGGGTGTCCTGGTCGCTGTCCTTTGGCAAGGCAACGTTGTAGGCCTGTAGCCCCAGCTTCCGAGCCAGCGAGCGAGCGAAACTGCTTTTCCCGGTGCCAGGGGCGCCGTAAAGCAGAATATGGGTGGGAGTCGAGCCGGGGCTGCCGAGCAGGGAACAGACATGCCCTAATTCCGCCGGGTCTAAGACGTAATCGGACAAAGCCAGGGAGCCACCTCTCTGAACTGAGAACAATTCGCGGGTCAGGTCGTCCGCATCACCGTTTTCAAGAAACGCGACATAGCTGGAGCTCAGGCTGAGGCGCGAATCGGCATCCAGGATGTTCAGCTTGGCCAGCTTGCCGGATAGAATCCGCCGTAGTTCGGTCATGCTAATTCCCAGAGTGTGGCACAGCTTGTTTCGCCCGATGGTCCGGGTGGCTTCAAACTCGTCCTCGAAGTAGCGTTCCCAGGAATGGACTTTGTCTCTGCAGTATAGCAGCAGGCAGAGCTCGCTTTCGTGGGCGGACAGGCCGAGAAGCTTCCTGAACTGGTCCAGGCAGTGTTCCAAATCGCTTCCCCCCTGGTGCGGTTCCTGCTCCAGGTACTCGGAGAGCGCCACGCGTGCATGCGTGGCGAGTACCCGCAGCAGGCTCTGCGGCGCAAAGTTCGCCACGGTTTCCAACGCTTCAGTTGCTACAGTGGGGCATTCATCGATTTCGGCCATGGTTTCTTCGATGCGTTCCCGCTTCAGCGGGCCAAGGGTCCTCCCCTTGCCGTCTGCAAGCCATTCCCGAACGTTGCCCGCGAGATCGTCCAAAGGCCGCCCCAGGGTCCACTCCAGGACTTTGAAAAGCTCACCGACCACCGAGTCCTGGAAATCCAGGCAACGGATCAACCACTCTGCGCACTTCTTGCGCATGAAGAGAATGTCGCTGGAAGGTTTTAAGGTAAAAATTGGAGCGGGATATGAATGGAGACCCTTCATAACTTTCCCCTTGTTTTTCAAGGAGAATAGGGCCAAAATATTCCATATTTCGGAACGATTTTACGAGGCGAAAATACTGAATTAATTTGTGCGGATCTGGTCGCCGGTGAGAAGACCGGTTGGTTTTCAGGATGGTCGAGCGCGTTGCCGGGCCTCAGATTATCAGCGTGGCCCAACTGGTTGCCGCCTTCTCCAATCCCCTGATTCAATCACCACACCGCTGTCATGGGAAATGGCATAAACCCAGGCCATGAGGGTTGCAGTCCTGGTCCGCACCCGGATCAGGACCCGCCTGTATAGGGAATGCGGCTGACCGTAGCCGCGAAATCCTTCCAAACGATCCAGCAGGGACAGGGCGGCGCCGCGGTCTGAGAATTCAAACAACTCACCATGGACTCGCCGTTTGCCGCCCGGGAGGAATCCTGGAAACGCCTCCAGATCGGTGAGCATCCCAGGGGCATCGGCCTCGCCGATGAACCGTGCGCCGAGCGAGCGCATCGTCCCATGCAGGGCTTCTCCGCGCATGAGCGTGCCATAGCAGAACAACGGCACCCCCTGGGCATCCTCGGCTCTTTGCGTGGCGGCCATGAGCTGGCTCACGGAATGGTCATAATCCTTCAGCCCGGCGGCCACGACTTCGAGATATCCGGGATCGGGAGGGACATGTTCGTTCAATCGAGCGCTCGGCAGATTGTATGCGATTGCCGGGACCGCCGAACCGTCAGGCAGTAGAATCTCAATGGTCTCGCGCCGGTAGACTGCCGGAGCGCCTTCCTTGAGGTCCAGCACTGCCAGGTCGGTTTCCGACACACTGAAGAGAGCCCCTGGAAGCACATGGCCCACCCGCTTGCGCCATCCAAGAACACCCCCGCCCCGGCGTGACAAATGCAAGGGAAACACCGGCTCAGCATCGGGCAGGAATGCAGGGGTTCCCTTCCGGGGCAAAGGGTTGGGGCAATCCTCCGACAGGCACCATTGGCGCAGATCGTCAGCATTCAGGTTTGACCCGTATGCGAAGTAGAGCAAACGCGCATCGCTCATCGTTCATTTCCAAGGACTGGCTGCATGCGTTGCAATGCGGCATCCAGCCTCTCCCGATTGACCAGCCCCTCGACCCATCGCAGCGGCAATCCGCTCCCGCCGAATCTGGCGCCAAGCAGGGCTCCTGCCACTGCGCCGTTGGTGTCTGCATCGCCGCCGCTGTTGATGACCGGCAGCAGGCCATCGGCAAAACTTTCGGCATGCCAGGCCGCCCAGAGTCCGGCGGCCATGGTGCGCATGGTGTACCCCTGGCCTGGGCCATGGCCGAGGGAAAGATCGCCAAGCCCTGCATACAGGGTCTTCAGGCAGTAACCTCGGCCAGGGTCATGCCCGATGAACTTGATGGCCCGGCCCTTTCTGCGTTCGCCGCACAAGGCCATCTCGATCCAGCTGCGCGTTTCCTCACCAGCCGCTTCATCGAGCCCGAGCGCCCTGCCGCAGACCATGGCCCGTTCGCAGGCGCCTGGGATGTCGTCATCTCCGCGCACGAGGCAGGCTGCGACGAAGGAGGTCACCAGGCAGGACCAGGCGCATCGGGGGTCTGCGTGTGTCAGTTCGCAAATGGCTCGCACGGTGCGCGCCGCGGCCTGAAGGTCTCTTTCCCATGGGAGGATCGCCAGGCTCGCGGTGCGCATGACGGCCCCGTTGGGGGCGGAGCGCCGACCCCGCTGCTCCCATAGCTGGCGCGCAATTTCGTGAGGGGCCTCCAGAAAACATTCATGGGTCAACACCACGAACGTCAAGTTTCCGATCCCACGCCCATCCCGGGCCAGCCATTGCCGAAACCGGCGGGCGATGTCGCCGAGGTCGACATCGCCTTCGGCAACCCCGGAATCGAGAAGGCTTTCCAGGACCGCAAGGAATTGTTCCGTATCGTCAGTCCATTCCCCGGGTTTCCAAACGCCGGCATGGGATGAACGCCGGATCTGTTCGTACTCGCTCAGACCCTCGGGATATATTCGGCGCATGTCGTGTGCGGAGTGGAATTCACCGCCGACTCCCAGGGCATCGCCTATGGCTTGGCCGTAGACCAAGCCCCGCAGACGTTCCGCGATGATTGGACTCACGTTCTCCCTCCGTGCTTTTGGCTATTCATTCTCCGCGGCTCCATTCCAGGACGAAACGGCGCTGGTCGGCGGTATCCGGCGACGGGTCATAACCTTTGGGGTCATGTCGCCTTAGATACTGGACGGTTTTGAGCAAATCGACGCCCTCGGCAACGCCGTGGCGTGCTAGCCAGCATCCGACCGCCATGCCGGTCCGGCCTTTGCCGCCCCAGCAATGGATAAAAACTGGGTGTTCCTTGCTCAAAGAGTCGTCGAGGCGATCGAGGATCGCCTTCATTTGGTCTTTCGTGGGGACGCCTTGGTCTTGTATGGGATGGCGGTGCCAGGATGCAGTCAGCCCCTGATCGCGAGTAAGCTTCAGATAGAGGGGCGCGTATGGGACAAAGCGGTTGCCGCTCCAATTCCGTTCATCCTCTTCCATGAGACAGATGATGGAGAGGATTCCGCAGGCCACGAGCTGGCCTATCTTCAGCTCGGCTTCGGCTGGATCAAGGCTTCCTGGATAGCAGCCGGCAAGAAACTTGCCGGGGATGACCCAATAGGACCGAGGATAGGGGAGACTCTCCACCCCATCGCGTGTATTGCGCATGGGGGAAAATATAAAATATTTGTTCCAGAATTCAGCACGGAGATATTAAATTTATCTGTCTAGTTGAACTAAAAATCGAGCATCGTTTTTTTGCTTACCTGGAGTAGTGGAGTCGTCACCGTTTAGACCAGACTCCCTGGTAGCCATAGGGAATAGGCATAGCCCTATGCCCAGACCTAGTGCTAATGGGGAAGCAGTGGTAGAGGTTCTCGTCCGCGCTCCACCGTTTACGGTGGAGCGCGGACGAGAACCTGGAATTGGAGCTATGTTTTGATAAAGAAAGTTTATAAGGACGGAGAGGAAATCTTTTTTAGTCTGATAATTTCTATTGTACCATATTAGTTTTATATTAAAATAAAAATTAATTAAAATAGATCAAGAGTGATATATGCCAAAAATTTTATTACAAGGTGATTATGACGGCTTATGTGGATTATATGCTGCACTTAATGCAGCTAATGCTTTGCTTAGAATGAATGAAAAAGATCGAGAAAAATTATTCAAAAATATGGTCTATCTAGTCTCAAAAAAAGAAAACTTTGCCGATACAATATTAAACGGTATAGATGCTGATCAAATGGAGGAACTGCTTGAATTAATAATTTCATATTCCAATGAAGAATACGGGAGACAATTAGTTAAAGAAAGTCTTAGCACAGATGAGAACAATGCTGCAGGAGTATGGAGAAATTTTTCTAATTTTTTAAATGTAGATGATGAGCATAGTCGCATCATAGTGATTGGTCTTGAGAACAGGTGCGATCATTGGACATGTGTCAGGAAAATAACCGGAAGGAGTTTGCATCTAATAGATTCTTTTGGAATGATGAGGATAAATAAGTCGGCAATAACAACAGGTAAAAAAGTAAGAAAACACTATAGAATAGTTGCCGACGAAGTTTGGGGATTATATGTAAAGAAACTTTAGATCGATAAGACAAACACTATCCAATTGGATTCCTAATAAATGTGGCTACATTTTTGCAGTATTCATTTGAAATTCTGCACGGATGATTTATTACAATAAAAAGCGAATTACTTTTACACCACATAAATCCATCACGCGCCTTGAAATCGGACCCTATAAGACGCATCCAGTAATTAATATATGATTTGCCGTAAAATAGTATAATTTTTCCAGGGTGTTCATCGATAAGTTTCTTTAATTTTTTAATGCGAAGTGGACTAATATTATTGAAATATTCAGCTCTAGTCTCTATTCCTTGAAATTGTCCATAAATCCAATTGTTGATGTTAGGAGATGGAAGAGGCATTAATTCCATAAGGCACGTTTCAGAGTGATCATCATCCCTTCCAAGTGAGTATCTCTGGTAATCTCTAACATTTTCTGTCGTTGCATTTTCATTTTTTGCTAATAATAAAATTCTAATCAATTGACCCCACGTCCTTTGAATTCTCACTGGTTCATTTCCATTTATTTCAAAAAAATGAGGCATTCCTATGCGTACATGATAACTTACAACATCTTCTAATAATCTTTGTCCATTTTCATTCCAAGCTGATATTCTTTTATGCAATTCATCAATGTCGTTTCCTCCACCTTCTTCCATACCAATGAACCAAAATTTTGCATTCAAATTACCATATCCGTAAAATTTATGCATGAACTCATAGAGAGTATTAATATTAATATTATTTAAATTAATGTTCATGAAATCTTCTCCAAATTTTTCATTTGATTCTAGGTGACGTACTGCTAAATAATATCGCCACTGCCACAGGAAAGTGAATTAGCGTCTCAACTACCCTTCTTCCCGTGGCCTTCTCCCAAGCCTCACGATATATGGCCAACTGGCTCGCATAGCCGCAGGCCTTGGCCTCAAGTCGGCCGTCGTCCCCATCCGCTGTCTTATGGTCGATGAGCACATCACCGTTCTCAAGGCGAATGATCATGTCGATGAAACCCTTGCCGCGCTGCATACCACATCGCATGGCGATGGGCCATTCCCTAACAATTCCGAACTGGTCTCCGTACCGTTCGCGCAAGAAGCGGTAGAGCCGGTCGCTCATCTCCAGCATGGCCTCAGGCTTGAGGGATTCGACGCCCCACGCGGTGCAAATTTCCCGGGCGCGTGCGATTCTCTTCTCTTGGCCGAGTTCTGGTTTGTCCACGGCCAGAAAGGCATGAACCATACTGCCGAACTTCGCGGAATCGTCGACTTTTCCGACTTCAAGCTTAGGCCCCAATGAGATGATCTTGAAAGAAGGTGCAGCACTCCCCTTGGCTTGGCTCGGCGTGAAGCGAGCTGGCGGGTAGGCCGGGAGATTGGACGGGCGTACCGGGCAAAAGACCTTTTGAGAACAGTCGCTGTCTGCCTCCGGCATGGGCTGAAAGACCTTCGTCAGCATGTGAAATTGATCCCCGCCGACTGGTATCATCTCCTTCCCTTCTGCACTGGGCAGGGACAAGATGGGTTCCCCTGTCTCGTCCAGGCAGCCGTCCAGCCAGGCGGTCATTCCCGAGTTGCCCGGGCAGCGGGCTGCGAAAACCAGATGATCCCTCGCCCTCGTCATGCCTACGTAAAGGAGGCGCAGCAGCTCACGCCGCTCTGCAGCGGACATCTGGCGGCCCACGATGGAGGTTTCGACGGCATCGCTGAATCCATCGACCTTCTTCTGAGCTCCGAATGGCCACGGCCAATAGCGTATCCATCGCCCCGCCAGAGGGCTCGTCAAGTTCAGAGGTTCATCCGAGGTCACGGCGCCCACGCCGAAAGGATTGCCCTTTGGCTCGGTGTTCAGTCCGGTGAGCACCACCAGCGGCCACTCCAGCCCTTTCGCCCTGTGGTAGGTGAGAACCTGCACGGCCTCCCGACCCTGTCCCTCGACCTGGGCATCCTGTTCTTCCTTCGCCAGGTCCTCGAAATACGCGACCAGTCCAGCCGGGGAACAGGCGGAGCGCGCCGACCGGCATTGGTCCTCGTATTTGGTGGCAAACCCCAGCAGGGCATCCAGATTTCCCAGCCGTACGTCCTCGTCGCCCCAGCGCAGGACAGCACGGTCAGCGTCAACGCATTCCATGGCTAATGAGAGGCTTTCCGAAGGCGTCAAGCGGATCAAATTTTTGCGCGCATCATCCAGCCGGGCAATGGCCTTCAGGCTCGTCTTCACAGCGTCCATGCCCTTTCCAGCCGCCTGCCGCAGAAACTCGGCTGGGTCGGGATTCAGGAGCCTTGCCATCTCGGCGACAGCCAAACTGTCCGACTCGTCGATCAGATAGCCGTAGGCGGCGAGGGCCAACACGGACTCCGGCCGGGACAGGAGGCCTGTCCTGGACATGGCGACGCGGATCCCGAACTTTTCGAGGGTGGTGGCCAAATTCCGGCAATCGGCATTGCTGCGGCAGAGGACAGCTATGTCGCCGGCCTCAAGGGGACGTTCCTGGCCTGTGCCTTTGTCCAGCACCGGGGAGTCGGCGGCCTGGCGCAGCAGGTGGGAGATTCCCGCCACGAGGGCCGCTGTTTCATCGCCGTTGTTTTTCGCCTCCAGGCGGAAACACTTCAGGTGCCCCTGCGGAGAGACCGAGGCCCGGGAACTCGGCGATGGCGTCAGACGCACCCGATCTTCCGGGATGCCAACCGGAGCGAAGGCCTTGGCGAAGAACTCGCTGCAGAAGCGCACGAGTTCCGGCTGGGAACGCCAGCTGTGCGGCAACACCTCGGGCTTCCCGAGCGACTGCACCACCGCTTCCATGAGCGTCGGATCGGTCCCCCGGAAGCCATAGATCGCCTGTTTCTGGTCTCCCACCCAGACCGAACGGCGCGCAAGCGATGCCAGCTTGAGGAAAAGCGCGAGCTGTATCGGGCTGGTATCCTGGAATTCGTCCACCAGGATAAGATCCAGGCGTTCACGCAATGCCTTGGTGACATCGGGCTGGTCCAGCAGCTC
>DNYQ01000261.1:845-1069 GCA_003506745.1 Syntrophaceae bacterium | reverse complement strand
TCGCGGTTCCTGCGCAAGACAGCCAAAAGCTTGTCGCGGGCTTGAATCGTCGTCTTGGTGCTGTCGCCTGCCTTGGGGATCCTGGCCGTTGCCTGCCGCAATTCCCTGGCAAGTTCCGCATCCAGGTTTTCTCCTTCACTTGGCGGGAGCGGTTCCGGCAGCATTTGCCGGAACTCATTCCAGGAACGTTGGGCGCAGCTGTTGAGTTGATCCGGGGCGATTCC
>DNYQ01000261.1:0-711 GCA_003506745.1 Syntrophaceae bacterium | reverse complement strand
TGGCCAGGACGGCTTCAGGCCGTACCCCCTGGGAGAGACTTTCCACCAAAACCTCGGTCAGCCGGTAAGTCTTGCCGGAACCAGCGCTGGCGCTGATCAGAGCGATTTCAGGATTCATAACGCACTCCGCAGATCGCGCCGTAATCGCAGAACGTGCATTTGGGCTTGATGCGGAAGCCCCCTCCTGCTTCGTCGCCCTCGCGCGGGATCCCCGCAGCGATGTTGCCCCCTGCGATTTCCGCAAGCCTTTTTTCATAGGCGGCGTGGGCGTCCTCCCATACCTTGCGAAGATCCACGTCCACTGTTTCCTCGGCCGGCAAAGCGGGATCGGGAGGAGCGATCAATTCGTTTTGCGCAAGCATGAAATAGGCGGCCCGGGCCGGGACCTCGTCACTTGCGAGCATCCAGCAGTACGCAGCCAGTTGCAACGCCAGGCCTTCCTTCATTTCCTCTCGCCGGTAATTGCTTCTCGAGGACCACTTCAGATCCCAGACCATGGGATGCCCGGCTTTGTCTCGCAGCAAAAGATCCATGACGCCACCAAAAAGCTGCCCTTTCTCATCCACGCGTTCGATCTCTCGTTCGCTCCCGTCAACGGTAAGCCCAAGCCGTTGCAGGCGTTCAAAAAGGCCCTGGACCGCCTGTTCGAAACGTCTCCGCAGTTCGAGCCGGTCGCCTCCCATGCCGGGAAGCAGGAACGGGGCCGCGAGT
>DNYQ01000046.1 GCA_003506745.1 Syntrophaceae bacterium | reverse complement strand
TCCAGGTAAAGCTCAAGGGCGGGACATCGATCTTCTGTGGCACGTTGCGGCGAAAACGATAACCGGATTGAACCGGTTCCCTGCGGCGTTCTTCAGTGGGAGGAAGACGATTTTTCTAATTCTTCAATTTATAAAACCTGTTGTTTAGAGTTTTCCCACCTTTAACATTATCCAACCGGTTGCCGATTGCCTCATCCAGTTTTAACAATCTGTCATCAGGATGCGGATGTGTTTTAAAAAGCAGCGCGACACTGCTTTCATCTTTGTCTGTCTGCCCGATAGTTTGCAATACTTCGGGCAATCCATAAGGCTCATAGCCAGCTCTTGTGGTCAGCGCCACGCCCATACGGTCAGCTTCAAATTCGGCATTTTTATCAAGACTTCGGGCGCAGATCTCCGCACCGCTGCCGATTACTTTTTGGATTACCTGATTATCCTTGCCGATTTGTTTGCCAAGCAGGCCTGCACCCAAATCCAGCAGTTGAGATTTCTGCAGAATCTTTAGGTGATGGCTTCTGACAACGTGGGCGATTTCGTGTGAAAGCACTCCTGCCAGTTGCGCTTCATTTTCCAGTTTGCGATAAAGCCCTTTAGTGATGATTACATAACCACCGGGTGCGGCAAAAGCGTTGATATCTTCGCTTTCAATAACACCGAAATGCCAGGGCAAATCAGCGCGTTCACTCTGATTAGCAACCCATCGTCCAACCTGATTGACGTATTTTTGCAGTGCCGCATCTTTTACCAAAGGAGAGGCACCCAGCAGATTGCCGGTAATTTCCCGCCCTATTTGAATTTCTTCCTGCGGAGAGGGGCTTTTCCAGTTAAATGCTTTTTTACTACCTTCACTGCCCGTGGCGTTGCTGGTTGAAGTTGTTTTACCAGTAGTACTTTCTTTGACTACATCTTTTAATGTTTCACCAAGATCAAATGCCTGAGCTTGTGATATAAATGTGGCAAATATGAAAACAAGAAAAAAGTAAATTATACGCATATTTTTCTCCTTCTTTATTGTGGTTCCGACAGGTAGTTAAATTTGACCGCTTTAAGACCGCCGCTTTTGGCAAACTGTTGTGCCTGCCCGGAAGTTATTGTAAAACTCTCCAGCTTTTTCACTTCGACCTCACTATATTTGGCGTTTTTAAGCTCTTCTTCATTTAAGCCGCGCACACCGGTTGTGGCAACCACTTTACCTGTTCCTGCCCTGCCGCTGGCCACATCCAGTACACCTTTAACCTGACTACCGCTGCTGGCTGCGCCGCGCTTAACTGATAGCAGGCGAACCCATCCGCCGGCTTTCGTTGTTTTCACATTCAGCCATGCTCCCTTTTTTCCAAGAATTTGTAATTTTTCGCCGCGTGCAATGTCACCTGTTTTCTTGGCGTCAGAATACGGTTCCTTACGGATTACATCCGCCTTCAACGCACTTCCCGTTTCCGCCGCCAGCGAGACTACCGGCAGAAATAAAGCTGCCAGCAGCAGCCATAATATTTTGTATGTTTTCATAATCACCCCTTCTCTTAGGCGGAACGCCTGAATTAAAATATCAGTTGATATTTATTCGTTCTGCCCGATGTGTTCCATTTTGATGACAGCCTGCGCGAATAAACTTCGCCACTGACCGGCCAGAGGAATTCCGGCGGCCAATCCTCCTTCATGCTTTGTGTAACGGACTTTCGTGTTGCCGGGCAAACCGATGTCAATCAATATCATCGGCATTTGCGAAGCAAGCTGATCGGCGTCCTGTTTTGCCTGTTTCGCGTATTCCTCCTGTTTTTCGGCATAGGTCCAGCAGACAACCGCCATATCGCCAAACAAACCCCAGATACCGCTCTGCGAACCTTTCAGCACATCAACCGTATTGGGAGTTTTACAGGTAAGTTCAATCCTTCGTTTCAGTTTTTTAAGCAGAGTGTCGCCCAGAGGCTCTTTGCTTTCCACCAGAATAGGCATGATCAAGACCATCGAACCGTCTTCGCCGGCTTTTACGCCAAAAGCCAGCCAGCGCTGCAGCGCCAGATCATTGGCCAGCGCGTAAACCTTGGCTACACTGAAATACGCGACCGCCCAGATAATCGGTCCGCTGATATCGAAATAATTATTGGTGACATTAATAATAACGTAGGAAATCACCAGCAAACCAATCTGGCTGCTGCTGAAAACCTTGTTTAATTTATCGCGATCCGCCTGCTTATAAAACGCCGAGGCTGTCAGCCAGATAAGCAGTAAACTAAACAGGACATAAGTCAGCGCGCCACGCCAGACATGCAGGTAATCTCCATGTTTGACGTTATCAATGGCCGTGGCCAGAACTTCAACGCCCGGATAAATTTTAGCCATCGGCGTGGCTTTAAGATCAAAGAGGCTGGGAGCAGTAGAGCCGATGATCACAGTTTTACCTGTAAATTCATTCGGCGGTCGTTTCTTCTCTTTACTGGTCAAATCCAGCATCACATCGCTGAAAGTTACATAGTGATAAGTGAAGGGCTTGCCGCGCCAGTTAAGCAGGACACCTTGTTTATCCGGTAAATTGTAGCCCAGCATGCTGCCTACGGAAAACGGCAGCGACGGCACTTTCCATCCATAGTCATTTCTGTATAAATTATATTCACGCACGATGCCGTCTTTATCCGGATAAATGTTATTGAATCCCAGACGACCGGAATTAATCGCTGCTGGAAAGTGCGGTAATATAACCGCCAGGGTTGCGTTTTTGTCCGCCTGCCCCTGAATCATTTCCTTCACGCCGGGAATCATCGATGGTTTCACGTTGCTTAGGTTATCCTGATCTTCCGATAACCGGATAAAAGGAAAGAAAGTATTGCTTGTTGCGGCAATGGCGTTATCGAAATAAGCGTCGCTGTCGGGATTGGCTATATCGGCGTCGCTGAACAAGATATCAAATATAACCGCCTTGGGATTTTGTGCTTCAATATTTTCCAGAAATTCTCCAAAGACCTGACGCGGCCACGGGTAGCGTCCAAAATCTTTCGCCATTGCCGCCAGAGAGGCTTCATTAATATCCACAATAACAATATCTTTGTCCGGTTTGGGCATAATCAGGCGGCTGCGCACCATCAAATCGAAAGCCTTTTGGCGCATGTTCTCGCCCACATGAAATACACCGGCATCAACAAAAACAAACAGCGTAAGCAAAACCCCGAGATAAATATAAAAATTGTTTTGCAGTTTTCTTGTGGTTTGCGCCAGCCATTGTCCGATGAGCAATTTCAGGTTTGTCAAAATAAGCTCCTTATTCTTAAAATCGGGTAAAGGATAAGAAATTAGACCTTTTGTGTCAATGAGAAATATCCGGCGCAAAGTAATACATAGACTTAAACGAGCCGTTATGATGATTTACAATACAAAAAGAACTCTATATTTTTTCATGAAATGTGTTAAAATTACACTTAAAAGTAATTATCTATGGATACATGTTGATGATCGATTACATGAAAAACCAGATGGGCCTCCTCTTTGATCTTTCCCTTGTCCATCCGGATCGCGCCGGTCTTCAACTGCCGCAGGTATCGCCCCATCGTCCGGTGGGAAAGCAGGGCACAGACGTTTTTCGGCCCGGCCCCTCTTGCTCTTTGATGGACTGGAGCGCCTCTTCAATCTTTCTGATCGTCTTCTCCCGGGTGGTCTTGTCCTTTTTGGCCTCCTCGGGATTGTAAACCAGAATGAACCGGCGGCGTCTTTCACCGGCGCCGACAATCAACACTCCTTGTGACATACTCGCTTCACCTCGTTGATGATGGTTTTTTCTTCGCTAAAAAACTCTATCACCCTGATTTATCAGGATCAACGAGGTTCTTTATTTTTCTTGGTGGTGGATCAAAGTCCTTCCCCCTGTCTTGACCCCATCGCCCTTTCGTGCTAGTTAGCCGCTGGTAAATTTGAAGATACGGATCCGCAGGACAGGTCTGTAATTCTTCTTGGCAACCCTTTCAGGAGGACATTGTGACTTTTCAGGAATTAATATTTGCACTCGAACAATACTGGCATTCTCAAGGATGCGTCATTCAGCAACCCTATGACATGGAGGTTGGCGCGGGAACGTTTCATCCCGCCACCTGTTTGCGCGCCCTGGGTCCGGAACCGTGGAACGTGGCTTACGTTCAGCCGTCGAGGCGGCCGACCGATGGCCGTTACGGCGAAAATCCCAACCGCCTGCAGCACTACTACCAATATCAGGTCATCCTGAAGCCTTCTCCCGTCAATATTCAGGAGCTTTATCTCAATTCCCTCAAAAGTTTCGGCATCGATCCGCTGGAACACGACATCCGCTTCGTGGAGGATGACTGGGAATCTCCGACACTGGGCGCCTGGGGACTGGGGTGGGAGGTATGGCTCGACGGCATGGAAATATCACAGTTCACCTATTTCCAGCAGGTCGGCGGTTTCGACTGCAACCCCGTCTGCGCCGAGCTGACCTACGGAACGGAACGCATCGCCATGTACATCCAGGGCATCAACAATGTCTATGATTTGCAGTGGACGGACCAAGTGAAATACGGCGACGTGCATCATAAGGGCGAAGTCGAGTTTTCCACCTATAACTTTGAAGTCGCCGACATCCCCATGCTGCGAAAGCTCTTTGACATGTACGAAGAAGAAGCCCTGCGCATCGCCGAAAAAAATCTGGCCCTGCCCGCCTACGATTACTGCCTGAAATGTTCCCATACGTTCAATCTGCTCAACGCCCGCGGCGCGATCAGCGTGGCGGAGCGGACCAGCTACATCGGCCGGGTGAGAAACCTGGCCAGGATCAGCGCCGAGCTGTATATGAAACAGCGTGAAGAACTGGGATATCCTCTTTTAAAGAACAACTAGAATACCTGGAGACAAGATGAGCAACGAACTGCTTTTTGAAATCGGCACCGAAGAAATTCCCGCAGGATTTTTATCCAAAGCGGTGGTGGATATGGAAGACATCATCCGTAAAACCCTGACGGAAAAACGAATCGCCTTTGAACAGATACGATGTCTGGCCACGCCCCGCCGCCTGGTTCTGAGCATAGCGGACGTCGCCCCGAAACAGGATGACCAGACCGTCGAAAAGCTGGGACCGGCAAAAAAAGCGGCCTTTGATGAAAACGGCCAGCCGACCAAGGCCGCGCTGGGATTCGCCAGAGGCCAGGGCGTGGACGTTTCGCAACTGGAAACCATTGTCACCGATAAAGGGGAGTACCTGGGCGCCCGTAAAACCATTGCCGGTCAGCCGACCGCCGATCTGCTGCCGGACATCCTCAAGAATTTCCTCCTATCCATCCCTTTCCGGAAATCAATGCGCTGGGCGGCCTATGATTTGCGTTTTGCGCGTCCCGTGCACTGGCTGCTGGCGCTCTATGACGGCAAAACCATCCCCCTCACGATTGAAGATATTGAAAGCGGCAATACCTCGCGCGGCCATCGCTTCATGAGTCCGGCTTCTTTTGCCGTTTCCGGGCTGGAAGATTATCTCAAAAAAACCAAAGAACATTTCGTTGTCGCCGATCCCGCAGAAAGAAAGAAATTAATTCTCGAAGAGGCCCAAAAAGCCGCCTCCGAAGTCGGCGGAAAGCTCTTCTATACGGATGACCTGCTGGAAACCATCACCTTCATCGTCGAATATCCGGTCATCGTGCGCGGAAGCTTCCATGAAGATTATTTAAAAATTCCCAAAGAAGTTCTGACCACCACGATGATCTCACACCAGAAATATTTCCCTGTCGTGAATAACGAGGGCAAGCTTCTGCCCTATTTCATCGCCGTCAGCAACACCCGCGCCCGCGATATGGACGTGGTGGCCAGGGGGAACGAACGCGTGCTCCAGGCCCGGCTGGCCGACGCTTCGTTTTTCTTTGAGGAAGACAAAAAAATCCCTCTGGAAAATCGTGTGGAATCGCTTAAAAAAGTGGTTTTCCACACCCTGCTGGGAACCTCCCATAAAAAAGTCATGCGTTTCCGCAAGCTGGCGGTCAAAATTGCCGCCAAAGTAAAACCGTCGGTGAAAAAAAACGTGGACCGCGCGGCGCTTTTGGCCAAGGCCGATCTGGAATCGCTGATGGTGGGAGAGTTTTCGGAACTTCAGGGTATTATGGGACGCGAATACGCGCTTTTGGCCGGCGAAAAACCGGAGATTGCCCATGCCATTTATGAACATTATTTACCCATTGTCGCCGGCGGTGATCTGCCCCAGACGGACGAAGGCGCAATCGTCGGTCTGGCCGATAAAATGGACACCATCGTCGGCTTTTTCGCGGTGAATATGCCGCCGACCGGGACGGCCGATCCCTATGCCTTGCGTCGTCAGGCTCTCGGCATTATTAATATTATTTTATCGCGCGGTTATGCGCTGAGTCTGAATTTCCTGATTGATGAATGCCTCGATTCGCTGAAAGATGTTCTGAAGAAACCGGCCCCGGACGTCAAAAAAGATGTTCTGGATTTTTTCAGGGGACGCCTGCAAAATCAACTGATCAGCCAGGGATACGCGTATGATACGGTGGACGCGGTTCTGGCCTCGGATATCGACAACCTTGTTTCAGTGATCGAAAAAGTTCAAGCCCTGCAGGCCTTTCGGTCCAACCCGGAATTTGAACCCATCTCGATCGCCTTTAAGAGAATTGATAATATTTTAAAGGATTTCCACGAAGGAAAGGTGGACGTCAATCTTCTTTCCCATGATGCGGAAATTAAATTATTTTCGACTTTTGAAAACATCAGCACCCGCGTGGAAAAAGGCATTGCCGAGAAAGACTTTATCGCCGCACTCAACAAACTTGCCGCTTTGCGTCCTTCCGTGGATGCTTTTTTTGACAACGTCATGGTCATGGACAAAGATGAAAATATCCGCTTCAATCGCTTGTCGCTCCTGGCGGATATCTCAGCGCTGTTCCATAAAATTGCCGATTTTTCAAAAATTGTAACCGCCGGCTAATGGATGGACTGCCTTGCCGTATGCTTTTCGGGCGCATCATGCAAGCATCCATTTCATTGACATTCCCGGAAGCGCTTGCTAGGATGAACGCACTTTCGGCCTAAAAAAGAAGATGGAGAACGAACCGGATGATTACCCAGGTTAAACCCGAATCACAAAACAGCTTGGATGAAAAACTGCGAATACGCAAAAATCTTCAGGACATCACTAATCGCATCCATGCCGCGCAGAATATTGCACAAATCCTGATTGATTTAAAAGACGGCATTCTGAACCTGTTTGACGCCTATTCCATCACGCTTTATGTCGTCGATAAAACTCACAACGAAATATACTCCATGTTCATGGCCGGTTCTCAGCTTAAGGAAATCCGCGTCCCGATCAGCAATCAAAGCATCGCCGGATATGTGGCCAATACCTTCAACATTGTCAATATCAGCGACGCCTATAATCAGGCGGAGCTCAAGGCCATCGACTTTGAGCTGACCTTTGACTCCAGCTGGGATAAGAAATCAGGATTCAAGACCAAACAAATTCTTGCCGCTCCGATTTTTTATAAAGATCAGCTCATGGGCGTCATCCAGATTCTCAATAAAAAGAAAGGGACCCAGAAATTCACCGAAGAAGAAATCGGACTGGTGATGGAAATCGCAGAAGTTTTAGGCGTAGCCTTCTATAACCAGCAGCGGTTCCAGCGCCGCCGCAAAACACGCTTCGATTTTCTGCTGACCCGCGGCCTGCTCAAAGAGGAGCAACTGGAAGCAGCCTGGCAGGAAGCGCGCGAACAAAAAGACTCCATCGAGCGCTATCTGATGAACAAGTACAAAATTTCCAAGGATGATATCGGTCACTCTTTCGAAGAATTTTACCGCTGCCGGTTTATTGATTATAATGATAAAAGAGTTATCCCCGGCGATTTAATTACCAACCTGAAAAAAGATTACCTGCAACGCGAACTGTGGGTGCCGCTGGAAAAAATTGAGGGCAATATTCATGTGATTGTCGATGATCCGAACAATATCATCAAAAGAGACGCCATCGAAAACCTCCTGAAAACCAAAAAAGTAAAGTATGACGTCGCCTTGTCTGAAGATATCCTGAAATATATCAACCTTTTCTTCAGTTCCAGTGAAGACGAGCATTCGTTTACAGAACTGCTGGGCAAGATGGATGATGAAAACGGCGGATCCGATGAAGAAGAAGGAATCGACGTGGTCGGGGAATCCGACAGCGTCATCATGCAGCTTGTCAATAAAATTATTAATGATGCATCCTCCCGCCGGGCATCGGATATTCACGTCGAGCCCAATGTCGGCAAGAAAAACGTGGAAATCCGGTACCGCATCGACGGAGACTGCACCATTTACCAGACGGTTCCCTTCAGTTACCGCTCCGCGATTATCTCGCGCATCAAAATCATGTCCAACCTGGATATTACCGAAAAAAGAAAACCGCAGGACGGTAAAATCAAGTTCCGGCGCGCCTCCGGCGATGAACTGGAGCTGCGTGTGGCCACCATTCCCACACAGGGCGGCGTGGAAGACATCGTCATGCGGCTTCTGGCCAAAAGCGATACCCTTCTGCCTTTGGATTCCATGGGCCTCTTAAAGCGCAATTATGATGAAATGATCAACATCATTAACAAGCCCTATGGCATGATCCTGGTCGTCGGCCCGACTGGTTCCGGTAAAACAACAACGCTGCACGCAGCGTTGCATGTAATTAACCGGCCGGACAGAAAAATCTGGACGGCTGAAGATCCCGTGGAAATTACGCAATACGGTCTGCGCCAGGTGCAGGTGCAGTCCAAAATCGGTTTTGATTTCGCGGCGGCCATGCGCGCTTTTCTGCGCGCCGATCCCGACGTCATCATGGTCGGTGAAATGCGCGATTTTGAAACGGCCAAAACCGGCGTTGAAGCCTCGCTGACCGGCCATCTGGTGTTCAGCACCCTGCACACCAACAGCGCGCCGGA
>DNYQ01000207.1 GCA_003506745.1 Syntrophaceae bacterium | reverse complement strand
AGCAAGGGATCAGGAAATCTGATGTTACAATAAACCAGAAAAATGTGCCAACTTATTTTCCTTAAAGGGCGCTGTTTTCCCGTAAGGGATCAGGAAATCTGAACCTACCGCTGCAACCTCGCCTGCCGGGCCTGCCCCTTTCACCTGCGCTCGAAGCATGAAGACACCGCGATGTCCTGGGACACGGCCGTCGGCGCTTTGAACGCCCTGCGAACCCTCGGAACACGCCTGATTGTTTTTGAAGGCGGCGAGCCTCTGTTATGGCGCGATGGATCCCGCCACCTTTCCGATGTGATCCGATACGCCCGCGGGCTTTTCCTGCGCGTTGCGGTAACGACCAACGGAACGCTTCCGCTGGATGTTCCCGCCGATACGCTCTGGGTCAGCCTGGACGGTTTGAAGGAAACGCATGACGATCTGCGCAGCAACTCCTTTGACCGCATCCGCTTGAACCTCCAAAAGACAAAACACCCGCGCGTTTTTATTCATTGCACGTTCAATCGCCGCAACTGGCGGGAAGTCGAATCCCTGGCAACGTGGGTGCGCGACCTGCCGACGGTTCGGGGAATGACCGTTCAATTTTTTTATCCCTATAACCAGGGGGAAGATGACCTCGCCCTCTTACCGGAAGAGCGTCATGCCGTGATCCGGAAATTACTGGAGCTCAAAAAGAAAGGCTTCCCCATCCTCAATTCGGCAGGCAGGCTCCGGGCCATGCTGAACAATGACTGGCGCTGTCATGACGATCTTCTGATCAATGTCGATCCGGACGGCACAATCACGCAGGGCTGCTATGTCAAGAACCGCGGCGAGATTCATTGTGAGGCCTGCGGCTTTACACCGGTTGCCGAAGCATCCGGCGCACTGGATCTGATTCCCGGCTCTCTATGGGCGGGGTGGAAATTGTTTCTAAAGACGTGAAGCCATGGCGTGAAGCGGCCATCATTGGCTCACGGCCGCGCCGGACCGGCCCACAGCCTGCCCGCGAACAAGGTCTGTGAAAATTATGGCCAAGATTTCCTTGACATAGACGACCGTGTCTCCTATACTTCGCCTTAAGAAAGCGCCCATTCATCCGTTGCATTTTACGCAACATTATTTGTATGCCCCTGAAAGGGAGTTTACATGAAGAAAATCAGTAAATCGACAATCTCCGATTTCATTCTGGGTATTGTTTTGATGTTGCTTGCGCTCTTTGCCTTTCTGCTTTCCTGGGGCCCCCTGGAAACACTCGAAAACGGCCTTTACGATTTAAGAGCCAATCTGCGGATAACGTCATCGAAGGCTCCGGTCGCCGTGATCGCCATTGATGAACAAAGCATTGCCAACCTGGGCCGCTGGCCCTGGCCCCGCGCTCATATCGCCTCCATGGTTGATCTGCTGCAGTCTTATCAGGTGAAAGTCATCGGTCTGGATATCATTTATTCGGAAAAAGACATCAATCAGGGGCTGATCGAAGTCCGCAACCTGATCACAAGCATCGAAACCGATCCAGCTTATGCAAAAGGCTCCGATGCTGTTTTGACCGCCCTCAAAGAATCCGAAAAAAAACTCGACAATGATACGATTCTCGCCAATGCCATCGCCGCCGGAAAAAACGTCGTCCTGCCCCTGTTTTTTGTTCCCGGCAGTCCCACGGGAAGAACAGCAGCGGATCTGCCCGATTATCTGCGCGCCAACTCTCTTTCACCCACAGGCGCTGATGAGAGCTTTACCGCGCGGGCCATCGTCCCGCCCATCCCCGAATTTGCCGCAGGGGCCCTGGGGCTGGGCCACATCAATATTTTCACCGACCGTGACGGCACGGTGCGCAGNNAAAAGAATTCCTGTTGATGAAAACAACAGGATGCTGATCAGTTTTAACGAAGGCATTCCCTATTTTTCGTATTTTGACGTCGTCAATAAAAAAATTGCGCCGGACGTTTTTAAAGACAAGATTGTCATTATTGCCCAGAGCGCGGCCGGATTAGGCGCCATGCAGGTCACACCGGCCGCGGTCAATGTGCCGCCGGGAACCATCATTGCCAATATCATTGAAAACATTCTCAACGACGATCACATTGTCCGCCCGGATTGGGCCGCCATCCTGGAACTCATCATGATCCTCCTCTTCGGACTTTACGTTGCGCTGGTCATTCCGCAACTCAAAGCCGGCATCAGCGCCATTGTTTCTCTGGTTCTTCTTTTGGCCTGGATGACGACCACCTTTTATCTTTTTGCCGCCTATGGTTACTGGATCAAGGCCCTTTATCCGGCGCTGGTCCTGCTCATCGGCTACATCGTTATCGTCTCCAAGCGGTACCTGCTGACGGAAAAAGCCAAAGATCGCATGGAAGCCGACAGCGTGGAAACCAACAAAATGCTGGGCTTATCCTTCCAGGGGCAGGGTCTGCTGGATATGGCGTTTGACAAATTCCGCAAATGCCCCGTTGACGACGAATCCGTGAAAGAGCTGCTTTACAATCTGGGGCTCGACTTTGAAAGAAAGCGGATGTTCAACAAGGCGGTGGCGGTTTACCAGCATATTGCCCAGGCCGGAACGTTCAAAGACATCGATGAACGCATCAAGAAACTGACGACGGCCGGAGAAACGATGATTTTCGGTCTGTCCGGCGCCAGAAAAGAAGCAACGGTCATTATGGACAACACCGAAATCAAGCCGACCCTGGGGCGCTACGAAATTGTCAAAGAACTGGGACGCGGCGCCATGGGTACGGTTTTTCTGGGGAAGGATCCGCGCATCAACCGGGAAGTGGCGATTAAAACATTGCGCTATGAAGAAATAGATTCGGAACAGATCGACGAAGTGAAGAAAAGGTTTTTCCGCGAGGCGGAAGCCGCCGGCCGGCTGTCCCATCCGAACATTGTCACCATCTATGATGTCGGCGAGGATTATGACATCGCTTACCTGGCCATGGAACTGCTGGACGGTTCCGATCTGGCCAAATATACCAAAAAAGAAAACCTCCTGCCGGTCAAAGAAATCATCCGGATTGTTTCCTGTGTCGCTTCGGCTTTGGATTACGCGCATGCCAACGGCATTGTGCATCGTGACATCAAACCGGCCAATATCATGGTCCTGAACAATGGCGAGGTCAAAGTGGCTGATTTCGGCATCGCCCGTGTCATGGCCACATCCAAAACACAAACCGGCGTTGTGCTGGGAACGCCCAGTTACATGTCGCCGGAGCAAATTGCCGGTAAAAAAGTGGATGGGCGGTCTGATTTGTTTTCGCTGGGCGTGGTCCTGTATGAACTGATCTCCGGCGAAAAACCTTTTAACGGCGACAGCATTGCCACCCTGATGTACAACATCACAACCACCGCGCCGCAGGCAATCATAGAACTTTCCCCCGGCATTCCGGAAGCCATGGCGCCGATTGTGGGAAAATTGTTGTCCAAGGATGTGGAAGCCCGTTACCAGACCGGGAAATTATTGGCGGATGATTTGCTTGCCTGTTTAAATTAAGGAGACTGCATTGTATTTAACGGCCAACGGTAAAACCGATCAGGGAAGGGTTCGGACCAACAACGAAGACAGCTTTTATCTGGATGAAAAAATGGGGCTGCTCGTCGTTGCGGACGGCATGGGCGGCCACGCTTCCGGTGAGACCGCCAGCAACCTGGCGGTGAACGTTATTCGGGATTATTTTCAGGGGCAGCAGAAGATCATCGGCGACGTGGATCGCTCTTATTCCGAAGCCACCAACAAACTCAACTGTTCGGTTCGTCTGGCCAATCAGGCCGTCTATGAGGCCGCGCAGAACTCACCGCATTTAAAGGGCATGGGCACCACGATCGTGGCGGTTCTTCTGAACGGCAATAAATTAAGTATCGCCCACATCGGCGACAGCCGGGCTTATTTAATCCGTGCCGGCAATATGGATCAGCTCACCGACGACCACTCCATGGTTTTTGAACAGGTCAAGCGCAATTTAATCACCCAGGAAGAAGCGGATCAGTCGGAAATGAAAAACATCCTCACGAAAGCTCTGGGCATCCAGGCCCAGATGGAAGCGGATTTGGATGAACTGACCGTGTTTGACAGCGATATTTTGCTCTTGTGCACGGACGGACTAAGTAATATGGTAACCGACAAAGCCGCCCTGGACATCATCGCTTCAGCCGCCAACGCGGAGGCGGCCTGTGACGCCCTGATTCAGACGGCTAATGAAAATGGCGGTAAAGACAACATCACTGCGATTGTAGGTTTTATTCAGAAGAAAAAATGGTATTCGGTTTTGTTTAAATTTATGGAATTTTTCCGGAGGTGACATATGGCAAAAGTTTTACTGAAATACAAGGAAGCCGCCGTCAAAGAATATATACTGGACAAAGAATTGACGACCATCGGCCGCAAACCGGATAATGACATCGTCATTGACAATCAGGCCGTATCGGGGCACCACGCTGCCATTAAGGTGGAAGGGGATGCCATCTGGCTGGAAGATTTAAGCAGCCTGAACGGCACCTTTGTCAACAGCCAGAAAATTTCCAAAACCGAGCTTTTTAACGGTGACGTCGCTTTAATCGGCGTGCATACCCTGAATGTTACGTCCGATAAAAACAGAGCGGGGGATGCAAAAAGTTTTACGGTGCGCGGCCGTTCCATGGATGAAACCATGGTGATCGCTCCCGACGACCAGAAGAAAATCATCAAGGCGGCGGATAAAACCATTCCGGAACCCCTGGGGGGCTTCGTTGTCTTGGAAGGATCGACGGATCAGAAGGAATATGAACTCAAGGAAAGAGTTTCCGCCGTCGGAAAAGAAGAAGGCTCCGCCATAAAATTGAAGGGATTGTTCGCCCCCAAGCTGGTCGCCCTGATCAACCGCCGCAAAGAAGGGTATTTCATCACGCCGNNGGATATTCTGATTTTGACGGACTTGCCGCGACTGGCCTGTATAGCCGCCTGAGGATGCCGGCCGGCAAAGAAGCTCTCGGCCCGGACATTTTTCAGATTTGCATTTTCATAATGGAAGTTGATCTCCAGACCCCGCGTCGGATACAAAAGGTATACGGGGAACGTTCTGTTTCCTTTGGCTTTCTTCGTGAGAATTTCGATTTCGATTTTCACTTCCTTGTTTATTTTTGACTTGAGCTTGCCACTGCCGAACCAGACTTCATAGCCGCGGGAGGTCTTTTTGGCCTCGGTCATCGGAATGTCCTCGCCGTCAATGCGCATCTTCTGCACGGTGAAATCGCGCTCCATCACCAGATCATCGCCGCCGAGTATCCAGCGGTATTCACAATGCTCGTCTTCAATCAATGCCGCCAGCTGCTCGCTGTCCGAAGCGCAACCGATCATAAAAACGTCGCTGCGGATCGTTTTTTTATATTCGACATGNNTCCTCGCTGCGGGTGCGGGTTTGAAAACAATGGCGGATGATATGGTCAATGCGCGCAATGGATTTTTCTTCGCCGGGCACAAAGATTCTCCTGAGCCTCGGTTCCACGGCGTCGGTCTTTCCTTTTTGCAGAAAAACACGCGGCGCGCGTTTGCCCAGCGCGCAAAGAATTTCATAGCTGATGGTTTGCGCTTTAGCGGCAATTTCATTGGCGCTGATGTATTCGGACTGCTGGCGGCCCAGCAAAACCACTTCATCTCCCACGGCGCAGTCGGGAATGTGCGTAACATCCAGCGTGCACATGTCCATGGACACCCGCCCGATAACCGGAGCGCGCCGGCCGCGAATGAGCGCTTCGCCCTGATTGGACAGCACAAAGGGGTATCCGTCGCCGTACCCTACCGGAATGGTTGCCACACGGGTTTTGTCCCGGGTGACGTAGGTGCTGTTGTAGCCGATGCCGTAACCAGCCGGGAATTCTTTGACCAGAACGATGGTCGTCTTAAAGGACATCACCGGCGCGAGCCTTGCTTTGTTTTCGGTTTCTTCCGAGGGATAAATGCCGTAGGTCATGATCCCGGGACGCGCCATCTCCAGTTTTAAGGCCGGATAGTTCAGGATCGCGCCACTGTTGTCCATATGCTTAACGGGAATGTCGATGCCCGACCGCCCAAGGTCGGAAAGCAATCCGGAAAACAATCGCCACTGCTGATCGTTACAGGGCGTCGTCCGTTCACTGGCGGCGAAATGACTGAACAAACCTTCCAGATGAACATGAGGCAGGGTCTTGATGTGCCGGATCAGGTCCATGGCTTCGCTGTGCATCGTGCCCCCGCGTCCCATACCGGTATCGACTTCCACGTGAACGGATAATGTCCGGGAGGCGCGGACCAGATTTTTTTCGAGAGCCCCGGCAAACCCCGCATCGGAAACGGACGGCGTGAGGTTGTATTTGATGATATCGGGAATTTCCGGCAAGGTGGACGGCCCCAGAATAACGATGGGCGCTTCAATGCCGCTCACACGCAACTGAACCCCCTCATCGGCATTGGCCACGCCCAGCATTCGCGCCCCCTCGCGAAGCGCCGCATGGGATATTTCAATGGCGCCGTGACCATAAGCGTCGGCCTTGACGGTCTGCATGAAATCAACCCCGCCGCCGATTAATCTTTTGATCTCCCGGAGATTGGCGGTAAAATTGTCCAGATCCACTTCCACCCAGCTGCGGTATTTCTGTTCGCTTCCCAGCATCATTTCTTCGTCATGACAAACACGCCGTCCCAGGGTTGGGCGGGCGGATTCTCCTTTAAATTTTTGCACCTTTCCACATACATCTTCGAGGGATAATCGTCGGGCCGAAAGGCGAGAACGCTCTGGAAGGCGGCAATCGCCTCATCCCATTTCCCTTCCCGATAGAGCGCCAGGCATTTGGCAAAGCCTTCCATCAAATCTTTAAAATTCGGTTCGTCCTGCTTTTCGCCTAGTAATTCGTAAATTTTGACCGGCTTGATTTTGCCTTTGACGCGCACCCCGTCCAGCTCGCGGCAGCACATGGCGTCCTTCACCTTTTCGTAAGTAAACTCACTGATGATGATGTTGGTGCCGTATTCCTTGTTGATTCCCTCCAGCCTGGAGCCCAGGTTGACCATGTCCCCCATGACCGTATAATCAAAACGCATCTCCGAGCCCATGTTGCCGACGACCATATCGCCGGAATTGACGCCCACGCCGATATCAAAAGCGGGACGCCCTTCCGTTCTCCATTTTTCCTGTAGTTTATGCAGCTCCTTCATCATGGCCAGCGCGGTGAGACATGCGCGGCGGGCGTGGTCCGGCTGATCCAGCGGCGCGCCGAAGACGGCCATAATGGCGTCGCCCATGTATTTGTCGAGCAGACCCTCGTACTGGAACACCTGGTTCGTCATGGTGGTGAGATATTCATTCAGCAGCTTGACCAGTTCTTCCGGCGTCAGTTTTTCGGAAATGGTTGTAAAACCCCGGATATCGGAAAACAGGACGGTTAAGTCTTTCTTGTCGCCGCCCAGCTTGAGTTTGTCCGGATCTTTGAGCATTTCATTGATGACCGAGGCGGTCAGGTAGTATTGAAACGCGCCCCGGATTTTCTTCTTTTCCCGCTCTTCCTTGAAGTAATGATAAATCGTAATGCCCAGATAAATGGTTGCCATGGTCAAAACCGGATAGACCAGATTCAGCCAGGTGTTGAACTTGAAAAAAGCGAAAAAATTCATGACGACAAAAGCGGCGATCATCACAAAGGCGACAATCATTCCGGTGACCGGCCGCAGACGGGGAATCAAAAGGCCGATGATCAACCCGAAAATGATAATCGCGCAAATGTCGCAAAAGCGGATTAAAGAGGAATGAATGAGGAAGTTCTGGTGCAAAATATTATCAATGACGGTGGCGTGAATTTCAACGCCGGGAAAGGTGGAGGAAAAAGGCGTCACCCGCAGATCGTAAATTCCTACGGCCGTTGCGCCGACGAGGACGATTTTGTCCCGGAAAGTGTCCGGTGGAATTTTCCCGGAGAGGATTTCGGAAATGGAATAGTGGGGGAATGTGCGGGGCGGTCCCAGATAATTGATCAGTAATTGTCCCGATTCTTTCGTTGGAATCTCAATATCTCCGATGACAATGCTCTTCGCGCCATAGGGCTCCAGATTCAACGTCAGGGCCGGAAAATCATAATAGGCTTGAACCAGAGAAACCGCCAGGGAGGCATAATAATTGTTCTGAAAAGCGATGACCAGCGGCGACCAGCGATAGGATCCGTCGTTGTCCGGCAGCATATTGAAATAGCCGCTGTTTTGCGCAGCCCTGGACAGAACGGAAATATTCGCTTCCGGCGCAAAAGCATGAGGCAAATAGGCGTCGCTGGGCTTGCCCGTAGTGGAGTTGATCATGGCATAACGGGAATTTTCTATGCGCGCGGCGTTTTCGGCGATTTTTTCAGCCGTGACGTGCTCCAGTTCCTTATCAGACGCCTTGAGGGGAAAGTGAAAAAAATATCCCAGCGTTACGTTTTCGGCTTTTTTAATGGCGGCGGACAGAATCGCGTCCGTATCCGCACCGGCTCGTTTTCTGCGCAACAAATTGATGACGCCGGCATCGGAGACACCGCTTTTTTTCATTTCAGCGGAAAGCGCATCAATGGTTTTCAGATTGGTATTAATATCCTGTTCGGAAAAAACAATATCAAAACCGACCGCTTTGGCGCCTCCCTTTTTCAACTGCGTCACCAGCCGGGCAATCGTTGTCCGCGGCCAGGGCCATCGTCCCAGTTCGGAAAGGCTTTTTTCATCGATAACGGCAATGACGGTTTCAGTGCCGGGCTTCAGTTCGCCGCGTGACGCTATGCGCAAATCCAGCGTTTTGAGTTCCACCAGTTGCAAAAACTGAAAATCAAACAAAAATAGCGCCAGCGCGATCAACACCACAAAGATGGTGATCTTCAGCGGTGTGATCTGTAAAGTTGCTTTCAATTTCTGATTCATGCCACGCCCATCCTTTATTGAAAATCATACCAAAGCGCCACGTAAAGTCAAGCTGTCCTTTGTTTCCGTACTTTGGTTCGCCGATGCAACCTTTTGCCGATCATTCGGTCAAAAATGTATCCCCATGAATTTTGGAGCATGCGTAAAAGTGAAAAAAACGACAATCAATGCTTGAAAGAAAAAAATTTTTGAACTAAAAGAAAATTCATGGGATAAAGCAGGAACGGGAGATCAAACTCATTAACAACGAGGAGGGAATGGAAATGTCAAAAGTAAAACCTGGTGATGTTTTGAGTTGTGAGGTGTGCGGACTTTCGGTCATCGTCGATGAAGAATGCGGCTGTGCCATGGCCGAACTGATCTGCTGTGAAGAACTCATGGAGAACAAAGGTCCCAAGCCCCTCAAGAAAGCGGCCGCCGCACCGAAGAAAAAAACAATTGTCAAGAAAGCCAAACCGGCCGTAAAAAAACCAGCCGCCCCCAAGAAAGCAGCGCCTAAAAAGGCGGCAAAGAAACCGGCCGTCAAAAAAAATAATCTGACGGGATGATTGGAAGCGCATTTTGCCCCTCTCAACC
>DNYQ01000164.1:1141-3419 GCA_003506745.1 Syntrophaceae bacterium | reverse complement strand
GGGAGAAAGAAAATAGGCCAGAAACATATCGGCGTTTTTTTCGTGCAGCAGAATATCGGGAATATCGAAAAATTGTTCGCCAAAATTTCTGCTGAAGGTCATATCCACCGGATTGGCCGTGCTGGCTGTTTTGGGAATCATCGGCTGAAGTTTTTCCAGGGTTTCCGACGAAAGCGTCGCCAACACGAGACCGGCCCTTCCGCAGGCGTCAGCCGCCGTGGCGCCGGGTCCCCCGGAGTGCGTCTGAATGATCACCCTGTTTCCTCCGGGCCGTGGAAGCGTCCCCAGGGCAAGCGCATAGTCAAACATTTCCGAAAGGGTCTGCGCCCGGAGAATGCCGCATTGCCGGAACATACCGTCATATATCTCGTTGGGCCCCGACAAGGAACCCGTATGAGAAAGGCCCGCCTGCCTGCCCGCATCGGAACCGCCCACATATAGAGCCACAATGGGCTTGTGCGGCGTGATGGCTTTCGCCGTTTCGATGAACCTTCTCCCCCGGGTAATGCCTTCAACATACAGCGTGATGACTTTCGTATGAGGACAGGCGCCCAGGTATTCCAGGCAATCGACGATATCGATATTGGCCTCGTTTCCGACGCTCATCGCCGCGCTGAATCCCATCCCGTGACGATGCAGATAATCGAACATCTGGGTGATAAAACTTCCGCTCTGGGAGGCCAGACCCACAAAGCCGGGAGGGCCCTCCGCCGTGATCGTCGTGGGATTGAGTTTGAGGTGGGGGTTGGCAACGCCCAGACAGTTCGGGCCGAGAAAACGGATGCCGTATTGATGGGCGACCGCTTCCAGCTTTTTTTGCAGCGCAACGCCTTCCGGACCCGCTTCGCGGAATCCCCCGGATACCACGATGGCATGCCGGATGCCTTTCTTCCCGCAGTCTTCCAGCGTCTGGCAGACCACCTCCGTCGGCAAAACAATAATCGCCAGATCCGGAACCTCGGGCAGGTCCAGAATACTGGCGTAGGCTTTATGCCCCCGCACTTCTTTTTCTTTTTGATGAATGGGATAAATCCGTCCTTCATAACCCAACGCCTGCACGGATGAAAGCATCATGGACCCCATGCGCAAAAAATTGTTGGAAGCGCCGAAAAAAGCGATACTCCTGGGATTGACAATAAAGTAAAGCGGACTTTCTTCAATCGATCGAATCATTTTTTCTTTCCTTATTAATGAGGATTTCGATAAGGGGAACAACATCCCTCCAATAATGGCACGTTATCTAACAACCTCAAAAAAATATTGCAAGGAGAAATAGAGCAAGTAAAAGGCCGCCTCATTTCCTGATGAAGCGGCCTTTATGGTTTCCAATGAAATCCTGCGGGATGATCAGTCCAGAACAACCATGACGCGGCATTTCTGCAAGAAGGCCAGGTTCTGTTTCGCGGAACGGATCAATTTAGCGTCCTCATTGCTGATCACGAATTCCGACATCCCGGCGCCCTGAGCGCGGACGGCCTTGACGGTCAGCGGACTGTTCGTTACTCTGGTGTTACTTTGTGCGGCGGTCAGATCGCGGGCATAACCGCAAATGCCCTGCTGCATGGCATAGTTTTTGTTCACGATCAGCGTCCCGTAAACTTCAGAACCGTTTTCATCGAAGACTTTAGGAGACATGGCCGGGCGAGCCTGCAGGCCCCGGCCGTCGATGACCAGACCGGTATAGGCTTCATCCTGTGGCGCGGGCTTTTTGGAAAAAGACAGCGGCTTGTGCTCCTTCATGTCTGCCTTTTTATCATCCGCAATGGCCTGGGGAATGACGGCCTTGGCAACGCCCGAAAGCGGCATACGCACGGTCACTTCTACGGTTCCATCCGACAGGTATTCCTTTTTGACAATCTGCGCGCCTTTTACCATGCCGGAAATGGCCGTATTGATCACGTCACTTTCCACGGCAAAATCCTTGACGGTCGTCTGTGAATCGATTTGAACGCCCTGCACGGTTTCCAGCAGATTTCTAAACGCGTCAACCTGCGCCGCACGCAGGGCCATGGGACGAGCCTGAGGTTTTCCGTAAAAACGTTCCGGCGGTGCGCCCGTGCCGACGGATTCTATGTAACCATCCTGATAATTAATCAGCCCCTTGTCGCCTACCTGATCCGTTACCTTGGACTCGATAATCTTAGTCCAATCCGACATACCGACCTTGCCATCCTGGTTCTCCTCTGCAAAGCCGATACCGGCGCACAGAAGAATCATACTGACAACGACTGAGATTCCTGCTTTAGACAGCGACTTCATAAAAGACCTCCTTTATTCA
>DNYQ01000164.1:0-1121 GCA_003506745.1 Syntrophaceae bacterium | reverse complement strand
AATTGAGAACTTTGCATTACAAATCCATCCATGATCTTCTTAAATCAAAAAAGAATGAAAATTGCTTTCTGTCTCCGCTTTTTCTTGATCCTGACGGTTGTTCTGTCCCTGTCCGCCTGCCTGATGCGACCATCCATCCCTGACAGGATGCAATCAACCACACCCGCAGGCCTGTCCGAAAACATGAGCCAGGTTCTCCTGGTGGCGGATGAAAGCTTCCTCTTTTTTACCTCCCAAAAGGTTTATGCGCTGGAAAAATATAATCGTGTCTGGCGGCAGGCTATGGAACCGATGGATGCCGTCATCGGCAGAAACGGCTTTGCGCCGCAAGGCGAAAAGCGGGAAGGAGACGGACGGACGCCATCGGGACTTTACCGTATGGGAACGGCTTTCGGATATCCCGAATCCGTCGTCACCAAAATGCCCTACCGGCAGTCTCTGGCGGATGATGTGTGGATCGATGATCCGGCCGACCCGGATTACAACCGCTGGGTCAAACAAAACCAGACAAAGGCGGCTTCCTACGAGACAATGAAAAAAGATGATGATCTTTATAAATACGGACTGGTTATCGAATACAATACCGATCCGATTGTCAAACATCACGGCAGTGCGATTTTTTTTCACATCTGGGCCGGCGCGAGGTCAACAACGGCTGGATGCGTCGCCGTGTCTGAAAAAAGCATCCTGAAGATTCTGGCCTGGCTCAATCCGGCGGCCAATCCTGTGATACTCATCAACCCCGACCCACTATAAGAGGAGGTTCATTTATGAAATTTAAACTATCTTGGGCCATGCTGCTCAGNNGATACTTTTGTTCATATTGAAGAAGTCATTCCCAACGCTCTTCTGGATATCCGTTATTTCGGCGAGCATAATTTTCTGGGTGTCAAAGTTGACGGCTACTACGCTTCCACATGCATTTTGACCAGACAGGCCGCCCAAGCGCTGGCCAACGTCCAAAAAGACCTGGCGCCCTTTAACATGACGCTAAAAATTTACGACTGCTACCGGCCGCAACAGGCCGTCGATCACTTTGTGCGCTGGGCCAAAGATATTGACGACACCAAAACCAAAAAAGAGTTTTATCCCACCGTGGACAAGCGTAACCTTTTCCGCGA
>DNYQ01000109.1:3527-6084 GCA_003506745.1 Syntrophaceae bacterium | reverse complement strand
GCGATGGCCTTCAGCTCTGTCTCCGTGGTCAGTAATTCATTACGATTGAAAAGGGTTTGGAGCAAAGCGCAGGAGCGTGAAATGTGAAAAAGCGGAGTCATCCAGCCAAGTTCTTCGATAATCTATAGCTTATGGCAGTCCTGATAAAAGAAAATACCAATAAATTCATTCATTTCAAATTATCTTAAAAAAATCAAAATTTTTTCTTGACAATTAATATGAGGGAGAGTATCGGCATAACCATTGGTTGAACGTCCAATCAAAAAATAAATTGAGCATCCAATAAACATATTGGTGAAGTCTCAAATTCAATGCGCTGTTAACTTTTTAAACGAACAATCCGTTGGTCCTTATGCTGCTAAAAGGATGTCTCCATACACACACAACCTGCTCGGATGGTAAACTGTCACCCCAGGAGGTGGCCGATGCATACGAGTCAAGGGGATATGATTTTATCGCTTTCACGGATCATGATTACCTGCTGAAACAAAACTACATGGATGTTTACAGGCAGGTAAAAACCGGCATGATTGTTTTTTACGGTATCGAATTGTCCGTGTTTGTTAATGGCAATATTCATGTGGCGAAAATTGAAGGTAACCGGAATGTGCTCTACATATTCAATCACATCGGCGAATATGACTTTACCCCGGATCAACTGTTGATCCGACTTGTGGCACTGGAGAAAATGTATCCGCTGGATGCGGTGGAAATTACGAAGAAGGGATTTCGCGATAAAGTCTTTGAATCGCTCGACATCGCTTATCCCAAAATTGCATCAGACGATTCGCACACTCTTACAGGTGTAGGCAGAGCTTGGGTGGAAATGGATGCCCAGCGGGATAAGGATTCCATTATCAAGGCGATCAGGCAGGGAGATTTCTGGAACTGTTACCTGTCTTGAGTTGTGCGGGCAACATGGCAGTTTCAATGGATCAGTCATGAGGGATAGATAAGCATTCTATTAAATCAGATTAAACAGGAAGGAGGATTGGTAATGGGTAAAAGATTGGCTGTCTGTGCGGTGGCGCAGATTAAAAATCATCCAAATTATCATTATTTACGTTTCCAAAACATGCTGCTCGAGTGCTTCGAGCCGATTATGGAACAGACGAAGGTGACCTTCGACATGGAAAAAGGCATTCGGACCATCATCACCTGCTCGGATGACATGTTCGATGCGCGGACCATATCCGACAATGGGGTGACGGATGTTGTGGGCGCTCATTTCCGTGGTGAAGAAAAAATGGCGCAGGAAAGCATCAACGGTCTCGGTTACGCGATGGCGTGCATTCTGTCCGGCCATGACGACTTAATCCTTTTCATGGGCCATTGCAAGGAATCGCAGGGAGAAAGCCGCAGGATGATTTCCAACCTTGCCTATGATCCATTCTACTGCAGGCCGCTGGGCATGGATTATCACAACGTGGACGCATTGCAGGCCCGGGCTTATATGGAAAAATCCAAGGTTACAGACGAGCAACTGGCGCAAATCGTGGTGCGTTCCAGGAAAAACGGAAAAAAGAACCCCTATGGCCGCGAGAATAAAATCCTCGATGAAAAAGAAGTTCTGAATTCACCGATGTATTCCGACCCGCTCCGGGAGCTTTACATTTATCCGGTCACCGACTGGGCGTACGGGATGCTTCTGTGCAGCGAGGAACGGGCCAAAGAGTTTACAAAGAATCCCGTCTGGATCACCGGATACGGAAGCTGCATGGACCGGTATTTCCTCGGCGACAAGGACATTGCCTCGAATTATTCATTGAAAAATGCCGCCCGGCGGGCTTACGCCAAGGCCGGCATCAAAGACCCCAAAAAAGAAATTCAGGTTTTCGAGCTGAGCGACCACGCCGCTTATCAACTTCCGATGTGGGCCGAAGGCGTTGGGATCGCCGATGAAGGCCAAGGCGGCAAGTGGATCGACGACGGCGGCATGGACCAATTCAACGTGAACTTGTCCGGGGGACAGCTCAACGGCAATCCGCTTCTCCTTGGAGGCGCGGCCAGAGCCATTGAATGTTACTATCAACTGGCCAACCAGGCGGGCGAACGGCAAGTCAAGGGTGCGAAACGGGCAGTTGCCCAAGCGGCGACCGGCGGGGCCGGACAGCATCAGGCCGTAATTGTAATGGAAGCGTAGGGGAGGTTGAATCATGGCACATAAAAAGAAAAACAGAAATGTTGGAATCATAGGCATCGGGCAAACGAAGCATTCCAGCCATCGTGAGGATGTCAACCAGCCTGAATTGATCCATGAAGCTGTCCGTCTGGCCCTGAAAGATGCAAACCTGACGATGAAGGACATTGATTGTGTTGTTCACGGCAACATGGAGCTCTTTGAGATGGTCCACTCACCGGATCTATGGCATGTCCTGGGCACCGGCGCTTACGGCAAGGATTCCATTCGGATCACGACGGGTGGAACGGTCGGGGCTACCCTGTCCTGTGCTTCGGATAATCTTGTGGCATCGGGCATGTACGATATCGTCATGGCCATCGGTTTTGAGAAACTGCAGGAAGGTCACACCACAGGCGGCATCACCAATATGGCCTG